>NZ_JANMSQ010000258.1:0-8208 GCF_031389465.1 Pseudolysinimonas sp. | reverse complement strand
CGCGGGAACCGTCGCGCCGACAGCCCCGCGCCTCGCGTTGAGTAGCGCGCTCGTGCTCGCCGCCGGGGTGCTCGCGACGACGATCGGCACGCAGACCGCTGCCGCCCTCGGCTACGCGGTCGCTGAGGTCGCGTCCAGCGGCGGTACGGGTGCGATTTCCGCGCAGGCGGTCGCCCAGAAACTGCCGCTCTGGACCTACGTCGGCATCGCGGTCTACCTGCTCGTCGGTCTCGCCGTGTTCCTGACCTGGCTCATCAAGGAGCAGACGGCTCCCGAGCTCGTGATCGCGTTCTCGCTCTCGCTGCTCGGCTGGCTGATCGGGGCCGCCGGAGTGGCGTTCCGGCCCGCGACCAAGTAGGGCGCTGGGTGCAGTTCAGCCGTGAAGGAGTGACCCGTCTTTGGCGAGCACGTTCTTCTCGCCCGCCTCGATCGGGATGCTGAAGCGATTCTGCTTCGGCGGCAGCGGGCAGTTGAACGCGTACGAGAACGCGCACGGCGGCAGGATCGCACGGTTGAAGTCGAGCGTGATGGTGCCATCGGGGTTGGGTGCGACGAACAGGAAGCGCCCGACGCTGTAGGTGGTGTCGCCGCTCGTCCCGTCGGCGAACACGATCTGCAGTGCGCGGCCGGCTTTGAACGCGGCGAGGTCGTAGTCGACGCCGTCGCGGGTGAAGCGGATGCTGCCGGGGATGACCTCTTCGCGTGTGCTGTGCGTGCCCGCCTCATCGTCTTTGAGGTGCTGGAAGCCCATCGTCGTGCCCGCAGGGTTCTCTTCCCAGGCGGCGGTGACGATCCACGCGGGGTCGTACGGGAAGGTGTCGATCCCGCCGAAGTTCTCGATGCCCTCGGAGTGCGCATCCCACACCCGCAGTGCGTAGCCGCCACCCGACTGCGTGATGACGGCACCGCGCACGGTGTCGCTGAACACGATGTCGCCCGGGTTCGGGTCGTCTTTGCCGCGCACGACTGCCTCACTGTCGACGAGTTCGCCATTGACCCGGATGCCGTCAGCTGCCGTAGCGATGACCTTCACGCCGGACTCGCCCTCGGGCAGCGGCGCCCAGCGTCCTGGGACACCCCAGATCGCCTGCTCGGTGTCGACGAGCTGGGCGGTGGTGAGGGCTAGGCTGCCGAGCGGCTGAGTGACGGCCAGCTCGCGGCGTTCGTGGAAGTACGCGAGCTGTTCCTCGGGGGTCTTCTCCGACAGTTCCGTAGCGCTCAGCGTCATGCCGTCCATCCTCACTCAGGTCACTGACGTACAACCCGGGCGACACGAGCAAATTCCTCGGTCAGCAGGATGTCGGTCTTCGCACACCCGAGTATCTCTAGACTCCGGGGATGGCGTGGAGTGATGCAGCGGCTCAGTACCTTCGCGGTTCGACCTCGTGCCCCCGGTGCGAACGTGGTCCGGTCGGGCCGGAGCACTGCCCGAACTGCGGCGCGATCCTCGTCGGAAAGGTCGCCGACGAGTTGCGGGCGGTGTCGGCCGAGGCGGCAGATCTGCTGACTCGACGCCACGAGATCATCGGGCGCCTGACCACCAAGGCGGCCCTCGCGCCGCCGCCCGCTGGTCAGCCCACCACCGCGATGCCCCCCACTGTGCGGCCAGCTGCGGCGCCGGCATCCAGCTCACAGATCAGCCTGCAGTCTGTTCTTGCGATCGCGGGCGCCGTGCTCGTCGCGGTGGCGATCGTCGTGTTCCGGTTCTTCAACGTCGACGTCGACATCTCGGTGCGACGGTCCGTGATCGCTGTGGTCACCGTCGTCTTCCTCGGCTTCGCGTGGCTGCTGGCCCGCGTCAAACTCACGTTCTCGGCGGAAGCGGTCGGCGCACTCGCGATGGTCTTCGTCGCGCTCGACATCTGGGCCATCTCCGAGCTCGTGCCCGACGATGTCAACCCGTGGGCATTCGCGGCGAGCTCGACGCTGATCGCCGCAGTGCTCACCCTGCTCATCGCGGTGCTCGTGCGCCTGCGTACCTGGCTCTGGCTCGGCCTCGTGGGGCTGATCTTCGTACCGGCGTTCTTCGGCTACGCGGTCGATGGGCCGTGGTCGGCGATCTGGGGTCACGTCGGGTCGGTCGCAGTCGCCCTCGTCGGCTTCGAGATATCCCGACGACTCGTCGCGCGCTTCGCGAGCCCGCTGCGCGCCGACCAGATCACGACGACGGTTGCGGCAGCCCTCTTCGGCGTGATCGCGGTGCTGGGGCTGCCGACCGTATCCGTTCCCACCGAGTCCGCCCGGATCCTCGGTACGGCGCTCGTGCTGGCGGCACTGGCGGTGCTCGCCGGTTTCGCAACCCGCACGCTGGCGCCGATCGCGTGGAGCGTCGCTGTCGGCGTACTCGCGACGACGGCAGCGGCCATCCTTCCGTTCGCTTTCGAACTCGAATACGAGGGATGGGTGTTCGCGCTGGCGCCGGCGAGCGCGGCGGTCGCCCTAGCCGCGCTCGCGTTCGTGCCCTGGCCGGCCGTCATGCATCGCGTCGCCCTGCGTGCCGGCGCCCTCGTCGTCGCGCTCGCCGCAGCAGTACCCGCGGTGATCCTGGTGGTGCTGCAGTTGTTCTCACCCATCGTCAAGTCGCAGCTGTACGCGGTGCTGCCGCCGGTCGAGGGTGAACCCGTCGAGGAGCCGTCGTTCTGGTTCGACTCGATGGAGTCGGTGTCGCTGCTGACCTGGGAGACGAGCCTGGCGGCGATCCTCGGCATCGTCGCCGCCGCTCTCGGCGTGCTCGCCCTCGGCGCAGCCGTGCACCGTCAGGGCGGTTCGATGCGCCCGTGGCTCATCCTGGGCGCCTGGCTGGTCGCGGCCGCGCTCACCGCGGCTCCTTCGTGGTCGGCTCTCTCACGCCCTGCCGTTCTCCTCACCGGTATCGCCCTCGTCGTCGCGATCGCCGCCGTGCTGATTCGCGTCGGCCGGCTGTCGTCCCCTGCGCTGCGCGCTCCCCTGCTGACCGCTGCCCACGCGATCCTGCTCTACATCGGATTCATCAGCTGGGGCGATGACCGGCTCACCGTCGCCGGGGGCGCCGCGATCGTCGCGGCGCTCGCCCTGCTGGCGATGGCGATGCCTGCGGAGTACCGCGCCCTGTATGTCGCCGTGGGGTACGGGTACGCGCTCATCGTGTTCGCCTATGGACTCGACCTGCTCGGCCTCGATCCGATTCCCGTCGTCTGCTACACCGCGACGCTTGCGTCGGCCGTGGCCCTCGTCGTGACGCTCGTGAGACGGATTCGGCCGCCACTCTGGTACGCCGTGCTCGGCGTCACCGCGGTGCCATTCGCCATCGGGGTGGTGACCGTCATCGCCGAGCGCACCTGGGAGACCGCGCTCGCCAACGCGGCGATCTTCGCCCTCGCCCTCACCCTGACCCTCACCCGGCGCCCCGGACTGACCCGCTTCGTGCGCAGCGGCGCCGCGGCCCTGCTCCTGCCGTCGCTCGCCGTCGTGATCGTCAACGTCATCCCCCGCATCATCGAGACCAACATCGTGCCTGCGTGGAACGGCGGAGGCGGCGCTCCCGTCACCCTGCCGGTGATCGCCACGATCGTCGCCCTCGTGCTTCCGTCGATACCACTCATCGCCAACTCGCTGCACCGCGGTGAGGTCCCCGAAGAGGATGCCGCCTCGGTGCGGCTCTGGATCGAGATCTCGGCGTTCGTCACCGGTGCTATCGCCGCTCTGCTCTCGCTCGTGCTCGAAACCCCCGACCTCAGCACGTCGCTTCTGGTGTTCCTGATCATCGGCATCGGCGCTGCGGGGGCCGGCGTCTTCGCGAAGCGCCGGTACGGCTGGTGGCTGGCGGCCGGATGCTGGACAGCGGCGTTGTGGTGCGTGTGGGGCCTTGTCGGCATCCGCGATGTCGAGCCGTACGTCTACCCGCCCGCGGTTGCCACCGTGATCATCGGTCTCGTCGTGACCCTGCGCGGACGCAACGGCGCCGCGCTCGTGGCGCCGGGCCTCGCGATTGCGATCGTGACGTCGCTCGTCGTGCTCGCCGTCAGCGGATCCGGTGCGGATGCCGCGCTTCCCTGGCGTGCGATTGCACTTCTCACGGCGTCCCTCGTTCTGCTGCTGGTCGGAGTCGCGCTCATGCGTCGCTTCGAGCGTCTCGGCTCGCTGTGCCTGCCGGCCCTCATCGCGTCGATCGGAGCAGCATCAGCCGGGACGGTTCAGGCCGTGCGATACGCCTGGGAGCTGGATGACCTCGGCCTCGGGCATCCCGACCACGTGGTGTGGCCGGTGCTGACGTTCAGTGTCGTCGCCGCGATCCTCGCGGCCTCGGCAGGTCGCTACCTGACCGGAGCGGGCAGGTGGGCGCAGGTGCCCGCGCTCGCGTTCCTCGTGATCGGACCGATCGCCGCAGTCGCTCCGGGCGTCGCCCCGATGTGGGTGCTCTGGGCGCTCATGCTCGTACTGCTCGGGCTCGTGCTCCTCACCGTGGTGCGCGCCCTCCGCTCGGTGGCGGGAGCCGACCCGACGATCCTGCCGTCCACGTGGATCGTGTTCCTTGCCGCCTGGTGCGTCGGGGTCGCCGGGTGGAGCGTGCGCGACCTCAACGTCGAATGGTTCTCGCTCCCCCTCGGCATCGCCCTCGTCGGCGCCGGCGTTCTCGTGCTGAGGCGTGGCCCGGTGGAGCAGGGCGCGATCGATCGGCCCGGCACTCTCATGTCGTGGCCGGTCGGATTCACGCGTTCCTGGGCCGTTCTCGCGCCGGGGATCGTCGTCACGGTGCTCCCGTCGGTGCTGGCGACCGGCACGAACCCGGCGACGTGGCGGGCGATCCTCGTGCTCGCGCTCGCCCTCGCGGCCCTGCTCGTCGGCGCGCTGCTGCGCTATGCGGCTCCGTTCGTGCTCAGCCTGGTGGCCTTCGGTGTCGAGATCCTCGTCATCCTCGTGGTGCTCGTGGCCGGGCGCGACATCGATCCGGTGATCTTCTACGTCGCCGCCGGCGCCGCGGGAATCATCCTGATCACCGTCGCCATCTGGTTCGAACGGCGTTCGCGCGGCGACAAGGCGAACAGTGCCCAGATGCGCGACTTGCGCTGACCTAGCGCTGGCTCGCTTCCAGGTACACGCGAAATCGATCGGCGGCTGTCGCGATCGGCGCGGCCGCGGCGACGAACCCATCGGGGCGAACCAGGTAGAGCCGTGAGGCCTTGAGGCGGCGGTGAACGTCGGGTCCGAAGGCATGGGCTTCGAATCCGAGGGCGCCAGCGGCCTCTTCGACCGCGTCCGCCGGGGCACCGTAGCCGTGAACCTGCCAGGTCATCGAGCGGAGGGCCGCGAAGTTGTCGCCGCTCCACGACAACCGTCGCCCGATGACCCGGTCACGGCGGCCGTGACGCTGTGAGCGTTCGAGAGATGAGGCCCAGTAGTGGATGCGCAGCTGCGCCAGGTAGCCGAAGATGCGCTCGGTGCCGACCAACCGCGGTCCGAAGCGAACGGCGAGAGGTGCGACGAGCGGCACGATGCGATCGCGGAGGAAGCGGGCGAACCACGCGAGCGACGTGATGCGCGCGAAGGCGGCGTCCGTAGTGCGCACCAGGCGTCGTGCGACCGGCCGTCGCTCGGCCTCGTACCGATCGAGCAGGCTCGGCGCGGCACCGCCGTGGATGACGTCGCCGAGTTTGCAGGCGAGGTTGTGGGCATCCTGAAGGCCGGTATTCATCCCTTGCGCGCCGACCGGGGAGTGCACGTGGGCAGCGTCGCCGACCAGGAACACCGGCCCGTCGCGAAACCGGGCGGAGAGGCGATGGTGAACGCGGTAGCTCGCGAACCAACCGGAGCGCTCGTAGCGAATCGCGAACTCGGTGCGCAGTCGGGCGCGCACCTGGTCCTCGAGATCGCGCTCGGGGACGCTGCCGTCGACGATGCCGAGAATTCGGTGATGACCGGGGCTGCCCATCGGGAAGGCGAGCACGAAGTCATCCCGACTGACTCGGCTGTTCATGCCACCTTCGACGAGACCGTGAACGTCGAGGGCGTCGACCACGTAGAACCGCAGCGGGTTGGTCGATCCTTCGAAGTCGATGCCGAGCAGATCGCGCACTCGTGAGGATGACCCGTCAGCGCCGATGCACCAGCGTGCGCGGATGGTGATGGGGGTCTCGGTCTCGCCGGGAAGCGCGCCGGGGGGCCCGGGCGTCGCCAGGGTCGCTTCTACCGGGTGATCGGATCCTTCGTCGATTCGCAGCTCCCGCAGCTCGTGCCGCCAGCGCACCTCACGGCCGAAATCGCGGAAGGCATCCACCAGGATCCGTTCGTTGCGGCTCTGCTCGAGCACATAGATGCCCGGATACGGCGTGATGGTGCTGCCGAATCCGGCAAAACTCACGGGCCGGAACGTTCGGGTGCGGTAGCCGGGGACGATCTGCGGTGCGCGGTCGCATTCGTCGAGCACCCGATCGACGAGTCCGAGCTGGTCGTAGATCTCCATAGAGCGGGCGTGCAACGCGAGTGCCCGCGATTCACGCGTCGGCTCGCTCTTGCCGTCGACGATGATGACGTCGACACCGAGTCGAGCGAGGCACACCGCTGCCATGAGCCCGCTCGGCCCCGCACCGACGACGAGGACGTCGGTGTGAACTGTCGAAGGTGCGGTCACAGCGTCAGCCTTCCACCCCGGCTCGCACGCAGCTAGTGCCGGCGCTGCCAGTGCAAGGGTTAGAAAGGCGGTGGGTCGGAGTTCCAGGTGGCGCCGGTGGGGCTGGTCCAAGTGAGCCGGCCGTGTTCGTGTTGTTCTACCCGCCAGCGGGATTCCTCTTTGACGGTGTGATGTCGCGGGTGCAGGTGGCCGAGGTTGCCGGCGGAAGTCGTGCCGCCTTTCGACCAGGCCTTCGAGTGGTCGAGGTCGCAGGTTCGGGCCGAACGGCCGCAGCCGTAGAACCGGCAGGTGCCATCCCGCAGCGCGAGCCACCGTTTCAGATCCGCCGGCGGCCGATACCTCGTGCGATCCACATCCAGAATCGTGGACGACACCGGGTGGGTGAGGATGCGGTAGAACGACGGCGCATGCGCGGTCAGCTTCCGGGCGGTGTCGGCGTCGATCGGGCCGTAACCTTCGAGGGTCGCCGGCTCGTCGGAGAGTCCGAGCAGGCTGAGCATCGGCACGAGAACACCGACCGTGACCCGTGGCGCAGTTGCCGGGTCGGAACGGCCGGTGAGCATGTCGGCCGCCACGTCGGCGCGCAGCTGGTCGAGGGTGCGGGTCTCATCGGGAGCGTCGGCGAGGTGCCGCGCGATGCCGTCGATGCGCTGCCAGGCCGTTTCGGCATCCGGGGCGGTGAGGTGTAAGCCGAGCCACGCCATGCCGTCGCGGTCGTTGTCGCGCCAGAAGCGACGGCCGCAGGCCGCCTCGGTGTGCCGATCGGTCAGTGAGCGCGGGTGCAACCGCTCGCGGAGCGTGCGCATCCGGTCTTTGAACCGCGCGGGCGCGAGGCTCGCGAGCTCGAGCGCCTTGCCGTCGAGGGTGCCATCGCTCTCGGAGTTCTCGGGGAGCGACTCGAGGGTCACCGCCACGCAGCGGGCGTTCGCGACCGAGATCTCACCCTCGAGAAAGATCGACCACAGTCGTGGTGCCCGCGTGCGCAACAGGTCGGCCTGCCGCGCCATGGTCATGACCGTGCCCTCCGCCATGGTCAGCCGCATCGCGAGGTCAGCGATTGCGGCATCGACCGCGATGTCGATCTGCCGTTTCGTGGGCTCATCGGTCAGCGCCACATAGACCTCGGGATGCCGTCGCGCCTCCGCCAGCACCCTCGCTATCGCCGCCATCTGTGCCGCCGTCGCGCGCGCAATCTGCCCTGCGGCGAACTCGGCGCGGGCCAGCTGCGAGTCGACGCGGGTGTCAGGTCGCGACTCGTCCCACGCCGTCTCGGGCGGATCGACGTACCCGAAGTCGTCGATCGCGGGCGGGTAGCTGGTCATGTCTTCACGGAATCGAAGACCACCGACAATCGGCACCTCTCGGGAGCCGAAAGGCAGCGCGCACGAGCAACCGTTACCGATTCGTTATTTCACGCCTCCCAGCGTCGCTCCAGGCGGGTCTGCCTATCGTCAGGTCGTGCCCGACACCCCACGCCACGGCCGTCTCGACCGCCGCGGACCGATCCGCACCGCACTCATCGCTGTGGCATCAGCGCTCGCCGTGCTGCTCGTCAGCACGGCGTCGGTCGGCGCGATCGCCGCATGGCAGCTCTCGTCGAG
>NZ_JANMSQ010000251.1:0-7285 GCF_031389465.1 Pseudolysinimonas sp. | reverse complement strand
TTCGAGTTGGTCTTGACGATCAACGAGACCCCGATCTCCTCGCTGTCGCCCCCGGTCGAGCCGGCGGGCGCGCAGGCAGCGAGACCGAGGCTGGCGGTGGCGAGTACGACAGCGCCGGCGAACAGCCGGGCTGCGGGGGTGCGGAACAGTGTGCGATTCGACATCGAATCCTCCTGGTGTTGGGCGGATGGCACCGTCCTTGACAACGGTGTCATTGCTAGGTCTATCCGAATCATGCCGATATAGTCAAGGGGAAAACCCGATTCCACAGAAAGTCATGACAACGATGTCCAGCCAGCACGGGGACCGCAAACCCGACACTCGTGCGACCATGCGCGACGTCGCCGCCCTCGCCGGCGTCGGCATCAAGACCGTCTCGCGGGTCATCAACGACGAGCCGAATGTCTCGTCGGCGACGGTCGCGAAAGTGCGCGACGCGGCCGAACGGCTCGACTATCACCCCGATCTGAACGCCGGAAATTTGCGTCGCAAGGGGCGCCGAACACGCACTATCGGCCTCGTCGTCGGCAGTGTCGCCAACCCGTTCTCGGGTGCGGTGCACCGCGGCGTCGAAGACACTGCCGTCGAGCGCGGCGTCGCCGTCTTCGCCTCCAGCCTCGACGACGACGCCACCCGCGAACATCGCATCGTCGGCGAGATGCTGCGTCGCCGCGTCGACGCGCTGATCCTCACCACGGTGCGCAAGAACCAGAGCCAGCTCGTGCCGGAACTGGCCCGAGGCACCGTCCTCGTCTTCGTCGACCGGGAGCCCGCCGGCATCGACGCGGATGTCGTGGTCACCAACAATGCCGAGGCGGCCGCCGAGGCCACCGCACACCTCATCGAGGTCGGCCACCGCCGCCTCGCGTACCTCGGCGACCGCCGAGAACTGTGGACCGCGCAGGAACGACGCCGCGGCTTTCTCGAACAGCTCGGTGCTGTCGGCATCCCGACATCGGGCGTCCCCGTCATCGAGGATCTGCACACCGAAGACGCTGCGTACGCCGCAACTCTCGAACTGCTCGACGGTGCCAATCCGCCGACCGGCCTGTTCAGCAGCCAGAACCTGGTGACGATCGGCGCCCTGCGCGCGTTACGCGAACGCGGACTTCAGCGCCGCGTCGCGCTCGTCGGATTCGACGACGTGCCGCTGGTCGACATGCTGGAGCCGGGCGTCACCGTCGTCGCGCAGAACCCATACGACATGGGACGGGTTGCGGCGCAGCGTGCCTTTGCGCGGATGGATGGCGACACCGGTGGGCCGGTACGGGTTGTCGTGCCCAGTGTGCTCATCCCGCGCGGCTCGGGCGAGATTGCCCCGGAGCAACGATGAGCCCCCTCGCGACGCGCGTGCTCGTCGTCGGCGAGGCGCTCGTCGACATCGTGCGCCGGGACGGTGCCGACGCCGTGCACCCGGGCGGCAGCCCACTCAACGTCGCGGTTGGGCTCCAGCGGCTCGAGGTTTCCAGCACGCTTCACTCGAGTTTCGGCACCGACGAGCACGGGGTCGCCATCGCCCGGCACCTCGAAGCGAGCGGCGTGACGATCACGCCGGGCACCATTCGCGACCGTCCCACGTCGGTTGCCCTCGCGACGATCGACGCGGCCGGCACAGCCGGCTACGCCTTTTCGATCGACTGGGATCCGGCGCCCCTCGAGGTCGCCGCCGGAACCATCGACGCACTGCATGTCGGCTCGATCGGCGCCGCGTTGGAGCCGGGTGCAACGATCGTCGAGCGGCTGCTCGCTGAGCTGCGGCCGTCGACGACGATCAGCTTCGACCCCAACATTCGCCCGCAACTCATGGGTTCTCTCGAGGCCGCCCGACCACGGGTTGAGCGAATCATCGCCCTCGCCGACGTGGTCAAGGCCAGCGACGAAGACATCGCCTGGTTGTACCCGGATGCGATGGTCACTGAGATCATGGCGGGCTGGCTCGCGCTCGGCCCGGGCCTCGTCGTCGTGACGCGCGGGCCCGACGGAGCGGACGCGCTAGCCGCATGCGGCCCCGTGCACGTAGCGGCGCCTCGCACGGAGGTCGTCGACACGATTGGCGCCGGCGACTCGTTCATGTCGGGCTTGCTGGCCGCGCTGAGCGACCGCGGCGTGCTCGGCGGTGGCCGGCGCGAGACGCTTCGCGAGCTGTCGGCATCCGATATCGCAGACGCGGTGCGCTTTGCCGCCCGCTGCGCCGCCATCACCGTCTCGCGTCCCGGTGCGGATCCGCCGACGCGGCAGCATCTCGCCGGGCGCTAGGCACCGACCACCCCGGGATTCGTGGCGATTGGCGGCGAAATCGTCCCGCGGGCGCCAATTCGCACGAATCCCTGGGGGCGGCGCGCGATCCTCGGTTCTACGCGTCCGGGGCGTGGGCGTCGAGGAACTCGTACACCTCGGTGAGGTCGACGCCGGTGAAGGTTCCCGAGGGCATCGCGGCGAGCAGTGACGAGTTGAGCCGCGCTGAGGGCCAGGCTTTGTCGGACCAACGCGTCGCGAGAGCCGAGTCGGGCCGCCGGCAGCACGTCGGGTCCGGGCAGCGTGAGGTGTGCCGCCGCACCGTGTCGCGACCGCGGAACCATTTCACGTGCGCGAATGGTGTACCGACGCTCACCGAGAACGCGCCCGCCGCGGTGCTCTGGATGCTCGACGTGCACCAGTATGTTCCCGACGGCTTGTCGGTGTACTGGTGGTACGGGCTGAAGCGGTCTTCGACGGCGAACACTTGCCGGGCGCTCCAGTACCGGCAGACGATCTGCCCTTCGACGGCGCCGAGCACGTCGGTCGGAAAGAGAGCCCCGTCGTTCTCATAGGCCTTTGAAATGGCGCCGCTCGCGTGCACCTTCAGAAAGTGCACCGGGATGCCGAGGTGTTCGGTCGCGAGATTCGTGAACCGGTGGGCTGCGGTCTCGTAGGTCACAGCGAAGGCATCGCGCAGGTCTTCGACGCTCAGCTCGCGGGCCTCCTTCGCGGACTGCAAGAAGGCGACGGCACTCGCCTCAGGAATGAGCAGTGCCCCGGCGAGGTAGTTCGTCTCGACTCGTTGCCGAAGCAGGTCGGCGTAGTCGCGCGGCTCCTGCTTGCCGAGCACGTGCGCCGCGAGCGCCTGCAGCAGCGCCGAGCGGGGGTCGCCGCCGGCCGACTGCCGCACCGGGAGGTAGATGCGTCCATTGGCGTGATCGGTGACGCTTCGGGTCGTCTCGGGCAGGTCGGCGACGTAATGCAGCGTGAAGCCCAGGTGAGTCGCCAGGTCGGCGGCGATGCGCTGGGAGAGCGGCCCGCCGCGATGCCCCACCGCACTGAGCAGGTCGCGGGCGATCGTCTCGAGCTCGACGAAGTGGTTGCTCTCCTTGCGCTGCTCGGCCCGCAGCTCGACGTTCGCGCGTCGCGCTTCCTCGGGCGTCGCCGCGCGCTCCTCGTGGAGCCGCTTGAGTTCGCCGTGCAGCCCGAGGATCGTTTCGATCGCGTCATCCGACAGCGTCTTGCGCACCGGAACCGCGGGCAGCCCGAGGCTCGCATACAGGGGACCCCGCTGCACGCGTTCGAGCGCGATCTCGAGCGCGGCGCGCTTCGACGGCGGCTCGGGGCTGAGCAGGTCATCAAGCGAGACCCCGAGGATGCGTGCGAGCTTCTGCAATTCGCCGAGCTTGAGCTCCCGCTTGCCGTTCTCGATGACCGAAACCTGGGAGGGTGCGCGCCCGAGTTCCGCGGCGAGCGCATCCAGGGTCAGCCCACGATCAGTGCGGAGCTGACGGATGCGGCGGCCGACGGTGAGCGGATCAAGCATGCCTTCATCGTCGAGGTCTTCTGCGTGCGAAAGAGCCATGACCCCATCATCGCGGCTCGAAACCTTCGGCGGAATAGAAGAATGCTAAATCTTCTGCGAGCGATTTTGCAGAAGAGCGGTTGCGGCTGGCGCACGCTGAAGCCATGACCAACAACACCGGCCGCGGCGCTCGCCCCGGCGACCAGACCCAGACCGCCGCCGACCTCGAGACCGAGTGGGCCGCTGACCCGCGCTGGAGCGACGTTCGTCGCGACTACACCGCGCAGGATGTCATCGACCTCCGCGGTCCCGTTCGCGAGGAGCGCACGCTCGCCCGCCGCGGTGCCGAGAAGCTGTGGGAGCTCATCGCCGACAACGAGGACCCCGAACAGTGGGTCTCGGCGCTCGGCGCCCTCACCGGCAACCAGGCCGTGCAGCAGGTGCGTGCCGGGCTCAAGGCGATCTACCTCTCGGGCTGGCAGGTGGCCGCCGACGCGAACCTCTCGGGCCAGACCTACCCCGACCAGAGCCTGTACCCGGCCAACTCGGTGCCCGCCGTCGTGCGGCGCATCAACAACGCGCTGCTGCGCACCGGCCAGATCGAGGTTTCGACAGGCTCAACCGGCGAGGGTGGCGACCGCGACTGGATGGTGCCGATCGTCGCGGACGCCGAAGCCGGCTTCGGCGGACCGCTCAACGCCTACGAACTGATGAGTTCGATGATCGAGGCCGGCGCCGCGGGCGTGCACTGGGAAGACCAGCTGGCGAGCGAGAAGAAGTGCGGGCACATGGGGGGCAAGGTGCTCATCCCGACCAGCCAGCACATCCGCACCCTCAACGCCGCGCGCCTCGCCGCCGATGTCGCCGGCGTGCCGACGATCGTCATCGCCCGCACCGACGCCATGGCCGCGACCCTGCTGACGAGCGACCACGATGAGCGCGACGCGCCGTTCGTCACCGGCGAACGCACCGCCGAAGGCTTCTACAACGTGCAGAACGGCATCGGCCCGGTGCTCGCTCGCGGCCACGCCTACGCGCCGTATGCCGACCTGCTCTGGGTGGAGTCCGACAAGCCGAACCTCGAGCTGGCGCGCACCTTCGCGGAAAGCATCCATGCCGAGTTCCCGAACCAGAAGCTCGCCTACAACTGCTCGCCGTCGTTCAACTGGAAGCAGCACCTGGACGACGACCAGATCGCCACGTTCCAGCGCGAACTCTCGGCGATGGGCTACGCGTTCCAGTTCATCACCCTGGCCGGCTTCCACGCGCTCAACCACTCGATGTTCGAACTGGCGACCGGTTACCGCGACCGTCAGATGAGCGCCTACGTCGAGCTGCAGGAGGCCGAGTTCGCCTCGGAGGCCTACGGCTACACCGCGACGAAGCACCAGCGTGAGGTGGGCACCGGCTACTTCGACCAGATCGCGACCGCCCTCAACCCGGCGAGCGCGACCCTCGCTCTCGTGGGCTCCACCGAGTCCGAGCAGTTCCACTGAGCAACTGATCTTCACGACACGAAGAAGGAAACGATCATGAACGACGACATCCGAATCGACATCCGCGGGCCGCTGCTCGACCGCTTCGACGAGGTACTCACGCCAGAGGCGCTGGCCTTCGTGACCCGCCTGCACGACCTCTTCATGGGGCGCCGGCAGGAGCGGCTCGCGGGCCGGCTGCTGTTCCGGCAGGGCATCGACAACGGGCGCAACCTGCGCTTCCTCGACGACACCGACGGAATCCGCACCGACCCGACGTGGCGCGTGGCGGGGCCGGGCCCCGGTCTGCACGACCGGCGCATCGAGATCACCGGACCCACCGACCGCAAGATGACGGTCAACGCGCTCAACTCGGGTGCGAAGGTGTGGCTCGCCGACCTCGAAGACGCGACGAGCCCCACCTGGACGAATGTCATCGAGGGCCAGCTGAACCTCAGCGACGCCATCCGTCGGCGCATCGACTTCACGAGCGCCGAAGGCAAGGAGTACCGGCTTGGAGAACTGACCCCGACGATCGTGATGCGACCGCGCGGCTGGCACCTCGTCGAGAAGCACCTGCGCTACATCGATCAGGCGGGAATTGCGGTGCCGGCGTCGGCATCCCTCGTCGACTTCGGGCTGTACGCGTTCCACAACGCCCGCGAGCTGATCGCGCGCGGCGCCGGCCCGTACTTCTACCTGCCGAAGCTCGAGAACCACCTCGAAGCCCGACTGTGGAATGACGTGTTCACCTTCACCGAAGCCGCACTCGGCATTGAGCACGGCACCATCCGGGCGACGGTGCTCATCGAGACGATCACGGCGGCGTTCGAGATGGAGGAGATCCTCTACGAGCTGCGCGACCACTGCGCCGGACTCAACGCCGGCCGCTGGGACTACATCTTCTCGATCATCAAGAACTTCCGCGGGCGCGGCGACGGTTTCGTACTGCCCGACCGGAAGGCGATCACAATGACGGTGCCGTTCATGCGCGCGTACACCGAGCTGCTCGTTTCGACCTGCCACAAGCGCGGCGCTCACGCGATCGGCGGCATGAGCGCGTTCATCCCGAACCGCAAGGATCCCGAAGCAACCGACCGCGCTCTCGCGCAGGTGGCGGCCGACAAACGTCGCGAAGCGACCGACGGCTTCGACGGCTCGTGGGTGGCGCATCCCGACCTGATCGAGACCGCGCGTGCCGAGTTCGACGCCGTGCTCGGCGACCGGCCCAACCAAGTCGACCGGCTGCGCGACGACGTGCACGTCACCCCCGCCGATCTGCTCGACCTGCGCATCGATGGCACGGTGACGGATGCCGGGGTCGCCGCCAACGTGTCGATCGCGCTGCGCTACATCGAGGCGTGGCTGCGCGGCACCGGAGCGGTCGCGATCGACGGGCTCATGGAGGATGCCGCGACGGCCGAGATCAGCCGCTCGCAGCTCTGGCAGTGGATCCACCGGCGCGTCGTGACAACGGAGGGCACCCTGGTGACGACCGACCTGGTCGACCGCCTCATGCTCGAAGAGCTCGTGCGTCTCGAACAACCGGGCACCCGGTTCGAGGAGGCGGCGGAGATCGTGCGTGCAACGGCGCTCGCAGACGATTTCCCCGCCTTCCTCACCATCCCGGCTTACGCGCGGTTCCTGGTGGAGGCGCGTCAGCCGGCGGCGGTGGCGGCGTGATCCGCGTCGTGCTCGCCGGCTCCACCGGGGAGGCCCGCGCCACGCTTGCGCGCCTCCTCGGGGAGCGGCTGGGGCTGCCGAGTGCCGACGGATTCGTGCTCGCCGATCCGCCCGCGGATCCGGTTGCGTTCGACACCGAACTCGCCCGTCGTGGCGCGGAAGTCGACGCGCTCGTGCACCTCGGCGGAGCATCCGACGAGCTGCTCGCGCACTACGGCCGAGCCGTCGTCGAGGCGCCCGGGGCGGACGTCGAGCTCATCCTTGAGCGCCTCCGCGAGACCCTCGTCGCGAGTTGATCCCCGCGGGTTGAGTGCCGCGCGAAGCGCGGTGTATCGAAACCGCCCCGAGCAGCACGGACGTTGGG
>NZ_JANMSQ010000249.1:0-3643 GCF_031389465.1 Pseudolysinimonas sp. | reverse complement strand
GAAACCTATCCCGACGCCCGAGACGGGCGTCGGCGCTGGCGTCGCAGCGAGGCCAGAAATGGCCTCGCTCTATGCTCCAGCGCGCGCTTTGATCACCGTGTGGCGATCGCGGCCTTCGCCCTCGGACTCCGAGGTGTAGCCGCGCTCGGCAACGATGTCGTGCACCAACTTGCGCTCGTAGCTCGACATCGGCGGGAGCGAAGCCGTCGCGGCTCCGCCCTCGAGACGGCTCACCGCGTGGTCGACGAGCGCCGCCAGTTCGCCCGCGCGCGCGTCCCGGGAACCTCCAATGTCGAGGATGAGCCGAGAGAAACGCCCGGTGCGATTCTGCACTGCGAGACGCGTGAGCTCCTGGATCGCCGTGACCGTATCGGGCTTCGACAGCAGGCGAAGGTTCGAGCCGTCAGTCGACGAGACCGTCAGGTAGGCCCTGCCTCCACGGGCATCAATGTCGATGTCGCCATCGATGTCGGCGATGTCGAGCAGTTCCTCGATGTAGTCCGCCGCGGCGTCGCCTTCGTCGATGACGTCCTGCTCGGAGGGCTCGGCTTGTTCGGACGGCTCGCCGTGCTCAGCGAGTTCGGCTGCGGGAGGTACCAGCTCTTCGCCATCGATCGGGCCGTCGGCCTCGTCGATGGTCGGGGTCTCGGTGGTGTCGGTCATCGGCGTCCGCCCTGTTTCTTCGATCGGTTCTTGCCCACCGGCTGCTGCCGCTGCACCTTCTTGGGTTCTTCGACGATCTCTTCGAGCATCGCCGCGTCGTCGCTCATGCTCGCCCTGCGCTTCTTCGCCAGGCGAGCTTCGCGGGCGAGGGCGGCTTCGCTGCCCGGGGTCGGCATGTTCCGGATGACGATGAACTGCTGCACCATCGTCCAGAAGTTCGAGGTCAGCCAGTAGAACATCACGCCGATCGGGAACGCGAAGCCCGAGAACGCGAAGACCAGCGGGAGCAAGTACAGCAGGATGCGCTGTTGCCGGTACATCGGGCTCGCCTTCATTTCCGGCGACTGGTTCTTCGACATGATCTGCAGCTGCGTGATGAACTGCGAAGCCGTCATGAGGATGACCATGACGACCGCGATGATGATCACGACGACCTCGACCGGGTCTCCCGCGGCGGCGCTCTGGATGCTGTCGTGCAGCGGTGCGACCCCGAACAGCGAGGCCTTCCCGAACTCGGTCGCCAGATCCTGGTTCAAGAGCCCGACGCCGGCCCGACCCTGGTTGGCCTCGTTGAGCACCGTGAACAGACCGAAGAAGATCGGCATCTGGATCAGCAGGGGGAGGCACGACGCGAACGGGTTCGTGCCGGCCTTCTTGTAGAGATCCATCGTTTCGCGCTGCATCGCCTCACGCGAGAACTGGTCGCGCTTGCCCTTGTACTTGTCCTGGATCTTCTTGAGCTGCGGCGCGACCTCGAGCATCTTGCGCTGGCTCTTGATCTGGCGCACGAAGATCGGGATGAGGGCGGCACGCACGACGAGCACGAGCCCGACGATCGACAGCACCCAGGTCAGGCCCGCCCCCGAGTCCATCCCCAGGGCGGTCAGCAGCGTGTGGAAGCCGACGAGGATCGCCTCGATGGCCTGCTTGATCGGCCACAGCAGAGTGTTGAAGAAGGCGAAGATGTCCACTGGGGTGTCAGACCTTTCCGTGGCTCGTCGGGAGGACGAAGCCGAAGTCGTTGATGCGATAACGGGGAACGCGGCGCGGCCGCACGTCGTCGACGCCGCCCCTCGCCCACGGGTGGCAACGCGCGAGACGCCAGGAGCCGAGCGCCACGCCTGTGATCACGCCGTGCTGCTGGATCGAACCCAGGGCATACGCGGAGCAGCTCGGGTAATAGCGGCAGACGTCACCGTAGAGCGGCGAAATGACGGCTCGGTAGCCGCGAAGGATGAGCACACACACGTTGCGAGGCAGCAGCCAGAGGAATGTGAGTACGGGCATCATTTCGCCACGGGGGAGTCGAGCACCTTGTGCATGTCGGCGGAGAGACTATCCCAGTGCTCCTGCGCGGAACCGGGGAGTACTCGGATGACGACGTCCTCACCCCGGTGCCCGGCGTCGACCCGTCCGCGACCGAGAGCACGGAGGCGACGTCGCACCCGATTGCGTTTCACCGCGTTGCCGACCGCTTTCGACACGATGACCCCGAAGCGCGCGGGCGCTGCGGGGTCGGTGGGGAGCCGGTAGTACACGGCCGTCGGTGTGGTCGCTCGACGCCCCCGGCGTACGGCGGCGCGGAAGTCCGCAGGGAGGACCACCCGGTTCGCCCTGGCGAGCACGGGCTCTTAGGCGGAGAGCTCGGTGCGCCCCTTGCGACGACGGGCGGCCAGGATGGCACGGCCGGCGCGCGTGTGCATGCGCAGACGGAAGCCGTGCACCTTGGCGCGGCGCCGGTTGTTCGGCTGGAAGGTTCGCTTGGTCATGATTGGTCTCCACGCCCGGCGGGCCGAGGCGATCGACAGGCCGGGAAGATCAGGTAATCCCGCGACGAACGCGGGTGAACTGATTAAAGATACGGGCAGCTCTGCCGACCGTCAAACCATCCCCATCCCCACACACCCGGTTCACCGCTCGTGCCTCCCGAGAACTAAGGTGAACTGCTGTCGTTCACACCCGCCCTTGAGAACGACGCGTCCCTCGTCCACAGGAATCAGGCCAGTGGATAACCCTGTGCACAACTGTTCCCGCGTTCCAGGATGAAGGCATGAGCGAATCCGATCCGACCCGTGACCTCTGGTCAGCCGTGCTCGCGCAGCTCGGGGCCGATGAGCGGATCACCCCGCAGCTCCACGGCTTCGTCAATCTCGTCGAGCCGAAGGGGGTGCTGAACGGCGTTCTGTACCTTGAGGTGCCCAACGAACTCACCCGCGGGATGCTCGAGCAGCGCATCCGGGTGCCGCTCATCGAGGCCATCACCGGAGCGGCTGAAGAGGTCGTCAACTTCGCGATCGTCGTCAATCCCGACATGCCGGCCGCGACCCTCGCTGCGGTCGCCGATTTCGGTGACGATCTGCCGGTAGCCCCGTCCGACCCAACCGCGACCATCGGCGAGATCAACAGCCGACGGGGCGACTCACGCCTCAACCCGAAGTACAACTTCGACAACTTCGTGATCGGCGGCTCGAACCGTTTCGCGCATGCAGCCGCCGTTGCGGTAGCCGAGGCGCCGGCGAAGGCCTACAACCCGCTCTTCATCTACGGCGACTCCGGTCTGGGCAAGACCCACCTCTTACACGCGATCGGTCACTACGCCGAGAACCTCTACACCGGCATCCGTGTCAGGTATGTGTCGAGTGAGGAGTTCACGAACGACTTCATCAACTCGATCCAGAACAACCGGGCGTCGGCCTTTCAGTCGCGCTACCGCGAGATCGACATTCTGCTGATCGACGACATCCAGTTCTTGCAGCGCGCGGTGGAGACCCAGGAGGCGTTCTTCCACACCTTCAACACGTTGCACGATCACAGCAAGCAGGTCGTCATCACGAGCGACGTCGCACCGAAGTTCCTCACCGGCTTCGAAGACCGGATGCGGTCGCGCTTCGAGTGGGGTCTCATCACCGATGTGCAGGCTCCCGACCTTGAGACCCGCATCGCGATCCTCAGAAAGAAGGCGCAGAGCGAGAAGCTTCAG
>NZ_JANMSQ010000246.1:0-1609 GCF_031389465.1 Pseudolysinimonas sp. | reverse complement strand
AGCGGCCGATCCAAAACAGCGACTCCGCGATCCGGCTCAGCACGGCCCCACCGGTCCGCTCTGCTGCTGCTGCATCGCCTGCGGGCGCACGTCGTTCGGGTTCGCGTCGATGGGTACCTTCGAGCTCGTCGCGATCGACTTCGGGATCTCCGCGGCCGTGCGTCGACGGATCGGCAGGTCGCGCCCGATCACCCACGTGTCCTTCGAACCGCCACCCTGGGAGCTGTTGACGACGAGCTCACCCTCGGGCAGGGCGACCCGGGTGAGCCCGCCGGGGAGCACCCAGATCCGATTCCCGTCGTTGACCGCGAAGGGGCGCAGGTCCACGTGCCGGGGCCGCAGCTCGTCCGCGATGAGTGTCGGCACCGTCGAGAGCTGCACGATCGGCTGGGCGATCCAGCCGCGCGGGTCGCGCAGGAGCCGGCCGCGCAGCACCTCGAGGTCTGCGGCGGACGCCCGCGACCCGACCACGAGCCCCTTGCCCCCGGAGCCGTCGACCGGCTTGACGACGAGCTCGTCCAGCCGGTCGAGCACCTCCTCGAGGGCGACCGGGTCCTCGAGGCGCCAGGTGTCGACGTTGGCGATGAGCGGCTCCTCGCCGAGGTAGTACCGGATGAGGTCGGGGACGTAGGTGTAGACCAGCTTGTCGTCCGCGACGCCGTTGCCGACGGCGTTCGCGATCGTCACCGTGCCGATGCGGGCGCAGGTCAGCAGGCCGGGGCTGCCCAGCGCCGAGTCCTCCCGGAAGGCGACCGGGTCGAGGAACTCGTCGTCGACCCGGCGGTAGATGACGTCGACCCGGCGCCGGCCGTCCCGGGTCCGCATACAGACCCCGCCGGGCGCGCAGAACAGGTCCCGCCCCTCGACCAGCTCGACGCCCATCGTGCGGGCCAGGAGCGAGTGCTCGAAGTACGCGCTGTTGAAGACGCCGGGGGTGAGCACGACGACGGTGGGGTCGTCGACGCCGTCCGGGGCCGCCGCGATGAGGGCCGCCAGCAGCCGGCTCGGGTAGTCCGCAACGGTCCTGATCCGCAGCGCGGCGAACAGCTCGGGGAACGTCTGGGCCATCGCGCGACGGTTGGAGAGCACGTAGCTGACGCCGCTCGGCACGCGGACGTTGTCCTCCAGGACCCGGAACCTGCCGTCGGCGTCCCGGACCAGATCGATGCCCGAGACGTGCACCCGCACGCCGTTGGGCGGCTCGATCCCCCGCGCCGCGCGGCAGAAATGGGTCGAGGACGTGATGAGAGAGCGCGGCACGACGCCGTCGGTCACCGCGCGCTGCGGTCCGTAGACGTCGGCCAGGAACGCCTCCAGTGCGCGAACGCGCTGGGCGACCCCCGGGGCGACCCGATCCCACTCCGCTCCGTCGAGCACCCGGGGGGCGACGTCAAGGGGGAACGGGCGCTCCTCGCCCGCGAAGTCGAACGTCACGCCCTGGTTGACGTAGCTGCGGGCGAGCCGGTCGGCCCGACCCCTGAGCTCGGCTGCCGACATCTGCACCAGCGACTGGTGCACATGACGGTAGGCGGGCCGGACCTGACCACCCCGGTCGAACATCTCGTCCCATGCGGCGCCGGAGGGATAGCCGTCGAAGAGGTCCGCCATG
>NZ_JANMSQ010000245.1:0-5199 GCF_031389465.1 Pseudolysinimonas sp. | reverse complement strand
GTTCGCCCTGCTCAACGACGCCAAGTACGGGCATCGCGCGAAGAGCGGCCTCCTGAGTCTCAACCTCCTGCGGTCGCCGACCTTTCCCGACAAGACCGCCGACCGCGGCGAGCATTCGTTCAGCTATGCGTTCCGTCCCTTCGCATCCGGCGATCTCTCCTCGGTGATCCGCGACGGGTACCGCCTGAACAACCCGATGACTGTGCTGCCGGGAGTGTCGCTGCCGTCTTTCGCCACCGTCGACAACCCAGCTGTCATCATCGAGACGGTGAAAACAGCCGAGGAGGGCAACGGGGTGGTGGTGCGGATGTACGAGAGCCTCGGGCGCCCGGCATCCACAGCTCTGCGCGTCGCCTTCCCGTTCAGCGCTGCAACCGAGACCGACCTGCTCGAGCGGCCGATCCGGCCGGCCGACCCGCACCGAATCACTCTCGGACCCTTCGAGATCCTGACGATCCACCTGGAGCGCTGACGATGACGACCTCGACTCTCGATGCGAACGCCGCACGCAAACCTGAGAAGGTTCCTTCGCCTCGAGCACAGAGCACCGCGATCGTGACGGCCGCCTTCGGCCAGAACCTGGTGTACGCGACGGTCAGTACATTCATGCTGCTCTACCTCGTCGAGTACGTCGGGCTGAGTACCGGAGCGATCGCGGTCGTCACAGTCGTGCTCACGCTCGCCCGCATCATCGACGCCGTCGCCGACCCCTTCGTCGGCAGCCTGATCGACATGACGCGCACTCGCTGGGGCAAGTTGCGGCCGTTCATCCTGTTCTCGGCGGCGCCGGTCGCGCTGCTCACCGCGCTGATCTTCGCCGTACCCGAAATCGACGAGACCGGGCAGCTCGTGTACTTCACGATCTGTTACCTGATCTGGGGCCTCGTGTACGCGGCGTGCGACGTTCCGATGTGGGGGCTAATCGGTTCCGCGTTCCCCGACCCGGGCCGTCGAGCCCGAGTGATCGGCAACGTGCGCGCGTTCGGTGCGATCGCGATCGGGGTCTCGACCCTCGGGGCACCGAGCCTCGCGGCCGCGCTGAGCTTCGCACCCGAGACGACCGCAGTGGGGTGGACCAGGGCCGTCGCGCTCATCGCGGTGGTCGGGATGGGGATCTACCTGCTGGCGTTCTTCGTGCCGCGCGAGCGGGATTCGTCGAACGCACCACGCCTGTCGTTCACCGAGCTGTTCCGTGCGCTGTTCCGCAACCGACCGCTGCTGCTCGTGCTGCTCGGCTCGTTCATCGGGTTCGGGCGCGCGATCGTGCAAGCGGGTGGCGCCGTATTCGTCGTGATTGCGTACGGCAACGATGACAACTTCACACTGGTCGGCGCCGCGATCATCGTGGGCATGGTGATCGCGGCGTTCACGACCCCCCTCGTGATGCGGCGAATCTCGGGGCGCACCCTCATCCTGATCAGTTCGTTCGCGGGTTTCGCGATCTATGTGGGAATGTTCGTCGGCGGATTCGAGGACCTCGTCGTGCTCGTCATCTTCATCTTCCTGAGCGGACTCGCGCTTGGGGTGTTCCTCGTCGCGCAGACCACGATGATCGCGGATGCCGTCGACCATGCCGAGAACGCCACCGGCGTGCGCAACGACGGCATCTCGTTCGCGACCCTGACCTTCGTCACCAAGGTGATGAGCGCGTTCTCGACGCTCGCGTTCGGCATCGTGATCGTGATCGCGGGCTATCAGGAGGGTGTTGTCGTGACCCCCGCGATGCAGCAGATCGCGTTCATCGGTATCACCCTGATCCCCGCCGCGAGCTGTCTGCTCTCCGCGATCCCGTTCTTCTTCTACCGCCTCGGCGACTCCCGACGCGCCTGAGGGGCCGAAACTTCCCGCTTTCGAAAGTCGCCGAAAGTTGCGAAACAATCGGTCGAACGTTACTCAAGCGTTACGAGAAACGGAGAAATACCCGGCCGTGAAGCGGAATATGGCTACTGCCGTCGTCGAAGAAGATGACGCGGTACCCAGCGAGGGGTTACCTCACCTTGAAGAAGGGTGATCTTTGTGAAGAAGACTTCACTGATCTCCGTAGTTGCATTTGCCGGAATCTCGACGGTCCTGTTGGCCGGTTGTACGGGCGGCGGTGGTGGCGAAGCTGAGGCGACGCGTGCCTGCGTGATCCTCCCCGACACCGCGTCGTCTGACCGCTGGGAGAACCTGGACCGCAAGTACCTGGAGGAAGGACTCGCGGCCGCTGGCTTCGAGACCGACATCCAGAACGCGCAGGGCGACACCGCGAAGTACGCGACGATCGCTGACCAGCAGCTTGCTCAGGGCTGTGGCGTCATGCTGCTCGTCGACCTGCAGGGCGCTGGCGTGGGAGTCGCCGAGACGGCCAAGGCCGCCGGCATCCCGGTCATCGCCTACGACCGCCCGATCGCCGGTGCGGACTACTACGTGTCGTTCGACAACTTCCAGGTTGGCGCGCTCGAGGGTCAGATGATCGTCGACGGCCTCGAGGAAGCTGGCAAGGACCCGGCCACCGCGATCGTCGTCTACATGGGTGGAGACCCTGCTGACGGCAACGCTGCCTTCTTCCACGATGGCGCTGTCTCGGTGATGGAAGCTGCCGGGATCTCCCCGGCGGCGGAGCCGCCGGGAATCTGGGACGGCCCGACCACGGCGACCAACTTCGAGCAGGCTCTCGCCACGCTCGGCGGAGTGGTTGACGCGGTGTGGGTTGCCAACGACACCAACGCTGCCGGTGTCATCACGATCCTCGACAAGAACGGCCTCGTCGTTCCGGTCTCGGGTCAGGATGCCAACACCGCTGGTCTGCAGAACGTTCTGCTGGGCAAGCAGTACGCGACGGTCTACAAGCCCGTGAAGCTCGAGGCCGACGCGGCCGTCGAGCTCGCGATCGCGCTGCTCAACGGCGAGACCCCGAGCGCCGACGCCGAGCTGGACGACGGCACGCCGTACATCCAGGTCACGCCGGTCGTGGTTGGTCCGGAGCAGGTCCAGGATGTCATCGACGCCGGTGACGCCGACGCTGGCGAAATCTGCCAGGGTGACGTCGCGCCGAAGTGCGACGAGTACGGCATCGCCTACTAACAGCAGCATCTAGGCGGGGCCTCGGGCTGCACCGATTCCGGTCGGCCCGGGGCCTCGCCCCTTTTTGACACGCGTGAGCCCGTCGCGCATACCCTTCTGGGGACGGACGCGCCAGACTAAGGGCGAACCGCCCGAACTTTAAAAGCGCGCCGCAGCGAGGCGGCAAGAAAGGAACCGACTGATGGTTCAGCCGATTATCGAGTTGACGGACATCGTCAAGAGCTTCGGACCGGTCAGCGTGCTGAAAGGCGTGCAACTCCGGGCCTATCCCGGCAAGGTGACCGCGCTCGTGGGCGACAACGGCGCCGGCAAGTCGACCCTCATCAAGGGTCTCGCCGGCGTGCAGCCCTACGACGGCGGCACGGTGCACATTGACGGCCAGGAAGTCCATCTCCTCAACCCGCGCGCGGCGTCGGCCCTCGGCATCGAGGTCGTGTACCAAGACCTCGCTCTCGCCGACAACCTCGACATCGTGCAGAACATGTTCCTGGGGCGCGAAGAGACCGAGTGGGGCACCTTCGACGAAGGCACCATGGAGAAGCAGGCGTCTGACACGCTGCGTTCCCTCTCGGTGCGCACCGTCAAGTCGGTACGCCAGAAGGTCTCCTCGCTCTCCGGTGGTCAACGCCAGACGGTCGCCATCGCGCGTGCTGTGCTGAAGAAGGCCCGCATCGTCATCCTCGACGAACCGACCGCAGCCCTCGGCGTCGCGCAGACCGAGCAGGTGCTCAACCTCGTCAAGCGACTCGCCGAGCAGGGTGTCGCGGTGATCTTGATCAGCCACAACCTCGCCGACATCTTCGAGGTGGCCGACTACATCAGCGTGCTCTACCTCGGCCAGATGGTCGCCGAACTCGAAACCTCGAACACCACCCGCGATGACGTCGTCGGATACATCACGGGCACCAAGTCCCAGACAGGAGCCATTGCATGAGCCTCTATCAGAACGACGGCACCGAGACGGGTCACGTTCCGGCCGCGACCGAACTGATCGGCAGCGGTCAAGAGGGCTCGATCGGCGATCAGGCCAGCGCGTGGTTGCAGCGTGTGCGCGGCGGCGACATGGGCGCCCTGCCCGCGATCGCTGGATTCGTGGTGCTGTCGATCCTCTTCACGGTGCTGAGCCTGGTCATGCGAGGCGGGCAGTTCTTCCTGACCACGGCCAACTTCGCGAACCTCGCACAGCAGGCCGCGCCGCTCGTCATGCTGGGCATGGCGCTGGTCTTCGTGATTCTGCTCGGCGAAATCGACCTTTCGGCGGGTGTGACGGCCGGTGCCTCGATGGGCATCTTCGTCGTGCTGATCACGCGTTTCGACGTCAACTGGATTCTCGCGCTGGTCGTTGCGTTCATCGCCGGCCTCGCGATCGGCACGTTCATCGGCTTCTTCGTCGCTCGAGTCGGTATCCCGTCGTTCGTCGTGACCCTGGGGATGTTCCTCGGGCTGCAGGGCGTGCAGCTCGTGGTGATCGGCGCGGGTGGCGCGATCAACCTGCAGATCCCCGAGATCCGCGCGATCCAGAACGCCAACCTTCCCGACTGGGGCGGCTGGCTGCTTCTCGGCGTCGCCCTCGCGGTGTCTGCGGGTACTGCCTTCTGGGACCGCGCCCGGCGCGCTCGGGCCGGCGTCCCGAACCGAACCGTCACCCTCGTCTGGGCCAAGCTCGCGGCCATCCTCGTGATCGGCGGCGGGGCGGTGTTTATGCTCAACCTGAACCGCGGCCGACCGGCGTCTGTGTTGAACGGCGTCGAGGTCGGCGGCAACGAGGTGATCGGCGTTCCGATCGTCGTGGTCTTCGAGCTCGTGATCCTCTGGGCGGGCACCTTCGTGCTCGACCGCACGCGCTACGGCCGCTACCTCTACGCGATCGGTGGCAACGCCGAGGCTGCCCGGCGCGCTGGTGTAAAGGTCGTGCTCATCAAGTGGTGGGCGTTCATTATCTGCTCGTTCCTCGCCGTCTTCGCCGGCCTCTTCACCGCGTCGCGCATCGGATCGGTGGATGCGGCGATGGGTCGCGACCTCGTGTTGAGTGGTGTCGCGGCGGCGGTCGTCGGTGGCGTGAGCCTCTTCGGCGGTCGCGGTCGCCTCATGCACGCCGCGATCGGTGCGTTGGTCAGCGCCGTGATCACGAAC
>NZ_JANMSQ010000199.1:0-2207 GCF_031389465.1 Pseudolysinimonas sp. | reverse complement strand
CGCGGGCTCCCCGCAGCTGCGGTCCCTCCTCGTCGACCCGTCGATCGAACCGGCCGAGAAGTCGAAGTTGATCGGATCGATCTTCAGCAGCCACGACGCGGCCTCCGCGCGACTGCTGGCCGGACTCACCACGGCGCGCTGGTCGGATTCCGATGAACTGATCGACGGCATCGAGAAGATCGGCATCCGCGCGATCGCCGCCTCGAGTGACGGCGCAGCGATCGAGTCCGACCTGTTCGCGTTCGCGCGGGCCGTGACGAGCGACAACGACCTCGAGCTAGCGATCGGCAGCACGCTGAGTGACCCGGCCCAGAAGGCGGCGCTGGTCGACCGGCTGCTCGCGGGCAAGGCGCACGCCGGCACCGTTGCGATCGTGCGCCACCTGGTGCAGAGCCCCCGTGGCCGTCGCATCGGGGAGCTCATTCAGTCGGCTGCCGAGACGGTGGCGGATGCCACGGGTGGCATTGTCGCGACCGTCACCGCAGCGGCGCCGCTCTCTGCGGCCCAGCTGCAGACCCTGACCGCGACCCTGACGACGCAGTACGGGCGCGAGCCGCGCATCGCCCTGCGCATCGACCCGACCGTCATCGGCGGCTTGCGGGTTCAGATCGGCGAAGACGTCATCGACGGCACCGTCGCGGCCCGCCTTGCCGACCTCCGACTTCAACTCGCCGGCTGACCCCGGCACCGTAGACCACTTCCCCACAGCCGGAATCTAAAGAAAGACTTCCCATGGCAGACATCACCATCTCACCGGACGAGATCCGCAGCGCCCTCAAGGACTTCGTCGCGGGCTACCAGCCCTCGGGCGCGAAGAAGACCGAGGTCGGCACGGTCGTCGATGCGGCCGACGGCATCGCCCACGTCGAGGGACTCCCCGGCGCGATGGCGAACGAGCTGCTGCGGTTCGCCGACGGCACCCTGGGTCTCGCGCTCAACCTCGACGAGAACGAGATCGGCGTCATCGTGCTCGGTGAGTTCACCGGCATCGAAGAGGGGATGGAGGTCACCCGCACGGGCGAGGTGCTCTCGGTTCCCGTCGGCGACGCCTACCTGGGTCGGGTCGTCGACCCGCTCGGCACCCCGATCGACGGTCTCGGTGAAATCAAGAGCGAGACCCGCCGTGCCCTCGAACTGCAGGCGCCTGGCGTCATGTCCCGCAAGAGTGTTCACGAGCCGATGCAGACCGGCATCAAGGCGATCGACGCGATGATTCCGGTCGGCCGCGGCCAGCGCCAGCTCATCATCGGTGACCGCCAGACCGGCAAGACGGCGATCGCGATCGACACGATCATCAACCAGAAGGCCAACTGGGATTCGGGCGACACCACGAAGCAGGTGCGCTGCATCTACGTCGCGATCGGTCAGAAGGGTTCCACGATCGCGGCCGTGAAGGGCGCGCTCGAGGATGCCGGAGCGATGGAGTACACGACGATCGTCGCGGCCCCGGCTTCCGACCCGGCCGGCTTCAAGTACCTCGCCCCCTACACCGGCTCAGCCATCGGCCAGCACTGGATGTACGCCGGCAAGCACGTGCTGATCATCTTCGATGACCTGACCAAGCAGGCCGAGGCCTACCGTGCCGTATCGCTGCTGCTGCGTCGCCCACCGGGACGTGAGGCCTACCCGGGTGACGTCTTCTACTTGCACTCGCGTCTGCTCGAGCGTTGCGCCAAGCTCTCCGACGAGCTGGGCGCCGGCTCGATGACCGGCCTGCCGATCATCGAGACCAAGGCCAACGACGTGTCGGCCTACATCCCGACCAACGTGATCTCGATCACCGACGGCCAGATCTTCCTGCAGTCCGATCTCTTCAACAGCAACCAGCGCCCCGCGGTCGACGTGGGCATCTCGGTGTCGCGCGTCGGCGGTGACGCCCAGGTGAAGAGCATCAAGAAGGTCTCGGGCACGCTGAAGCTCGAGTTGGCCCAGTACCGCTCGCTCGAAGCGTTCGCGATGTTCGCCTCCGACCTCGACGCCACCTCGCGGCGTCAGCTCGCCCGCGGTGCCCGCCTGACCGAGCTGCTGCGTCAGCCGCAGTACTCGCCGTACCCGGTCGAGGAGCAGGTCGTCTCGATCTGGGCTGGCACCAACGGTCACCTCGATGAGGTGCCGGTGCCCGACGTGCTGCGGTTCGAGCGCGAACTGCTCGACTCGCTCAAGCGCCACACCAAGATCCTCGACACCCTGCGCGACACCAACGTGCT
>NZ_JANMSQ010000176.1:0-28226 GCF_031389465.1 Pseudolysinimonas sp. | reverse complement strand
ACCTCCTGGGTGAGGGTGTGCTTGATCTTGAGCCAGTCCCGGGAGCGACGACCCAGCCGGTACGGCGAGCTCGCGCGTTTCGCGATGACGCCTTCGAGCCCGAGTTTGCGACTCGTCGCGACGGCGGTGTCGAGGTCGGTGCCGGCATCCGGCGGAACCCGCACCACGCCGACATCCTGAACCGCCGCGCGCAACTCGTCGCGGCGTTCGGTGTACGGCCGCCCCGCGAGCGAACGCCCGTCGCGTTCCAGGATGTCGAAGGCGAAGAACTCGACCGCCTGGGCGAGCCGGGCCCGCTCGACGTCGCGGGGAGAGGTGATGCCCGAGCGGGTCTGCAGCAGCCCGAACGACGGCCGACCCGATGCGTCGAGTGCGACGATCTCGCCGTCGAGCACCGCGTCGCCGTCGATCGCATCCGCCAGCGCCGCGAGTTCGGGATACGTCGGCGTGAAGTCGAGACCGTTCCGAGACCGAACTTCGACCGCGCCGTCACGCACCGTCGCGATCGCGCGGTAGCCGTCCCACTTCATCTCGAAGACCCAGTCGTCACTCGCATCGAAGCCGTCGAGGTCGGCAAGGGTCGCGAGCATCGGATGCACCGTGCCGGCCGCGTTCGTGCGCCCGCCGACGACCGACTTACCGCGCTTCAGCCCGCGCCGCGGCTCGGCACCTACCCGTTTCCACGATCCTGATGCCGATCGGGCCTTCGACGCGGCGATGCTCTCGGGGTCATCCCAATCGACGGGCTGCTGGTCTTTCATCAGGTGCAGGAGCCAGTTCTTGCCGCCTGGCGCTGTGTCGGTCTGAATCAACGCCAACCGGTGCGAGCCGTGCTTCTCCCCGTGGATCGTGAAGATCAGCTCGTCGTCGCGCCACTTCTCGAGGTCGTACGAGCCGCGGTCCCAGATCGTCACCTTTCCGGCCCCGTACTCGCCTTTCGGGATCTCGCCCTCGAACTGGCCGTACTCGAGCGGGTGGTCTTCGGTGTGCACCGCGAGATGGTTCTTGCCGACTTCGGTCGGCACTCCTTTCGGCACCGCCCACGAGACCAGTACCCCGTCGCGTTCGAGCCGGAAGTCGTGATGCAGCGCCGTCGCGTGATGCTCCTGAATCACGAACGAGTTTCCCGCCCCGTGCACCCCGCCGCCCATCGGCTCAGGCGTCTTCGCCCCGTCGCGCATCGCGCGGTACTCGGCCAGCTTGGCTTCGGCATCCGACGAGTGCCAGATCTCGCGCTCGAGGTCGGCCGCGGGATCGCCCTTCGCCCGAACCCGTTGGAGCACCTCGTGCATCTCGAGCTGCCGCAACCCGGGCGAGAGCAGTTCGCGCCAGGTGCGCGGAGCCGCGACCGTGGGGCGCATCCTGCCCCTCAGCGAGTAGGGAACGATCGTCGTCTTGTTGCCGTTGTTCTGGCTCCAGTCGACCAGTACTTTGCCGGCCCGCAGGGTCTTCTTCTGGTCGCTGACGACGAGTTCGGGATGATCCGCCTCGAGTGCCCGCGCCAGTTCATGCGCGACGAGCGACACCTGTTCCG
Organism: Pseudolysinimonas sp.; assembly: GCF_031389465.1. Taxonomy (GTDB): domain Bacteria; phylum Actinomycetota; class Actinomycetes; order Actinomycetales; family Microbacteriaceae; genus Pseudolysinimonas_A. The sequence continues at coordinate 26,692 of NZ_JANMSQ010000176.1, read as the reverse complement.
ACGTCTGCTCGCCGTCGAGCGGTGCGTACAGATGGATGCCTTTGGAGCCACTCGTCACCGGGAACGCTTCGAGTCCCATCCCGGTCAGGATCGCGCGCACCGCTTTCGCGCCCTCGACGCACTCGGGCAGCCCGGCACCCTCGCCCGGGTCGAGGTCGAGCACCAGCCGATCAGGATTTTGCCGGGCACCTCTCTTGCCGAATCGCCACTGCGGCACGTGAAGTTCGAGCGCCGCCTGCTGCGCCATCCAGGCGAGCGTCGCGAGGTCGTTCACCAGCGGGTAGCTGTTCACGTGGTCGGAATGCTGGATGTCGCGCCGCGAGATCCACGACGGGCCTGTGTCGGGCAGGTTCTTCTCGAAGAACACCGTGCCGGGTTTCGCGTCAGAGCCGACCCCTTCGACCCAGCGCTTTCGCGTGACGGGCCGGTTGCGGGCGTGCGGGATGAGCACGTCGGCGACCCGGGTGTAGTAGTCGAGCACCTCGGCTTTCGTGGTGCCCGTCTCGGGGTAGAGCACCTTCTCGAGGTTCGTCAACTTCAGCCGGTGCCCGCCGACGGAGACAATCTGCTCCGTACCCTTTCCCCGCGCTCTGGCAACCACCTTTCCCAAGCTAGTCATCGAGGGCGAGAATGGGCAGATGCGCTCCATCTGGAAGGGCTCGCTCAGCTTCGGGCTCGTCAACGTGCCCGTGAAGCTCTACTCGGCGACCGAAGACCACGACGTCTCGCTGCACCAGGTGCACGACGAAGACGGCGGTCGCATCCGCTATCAGCGTAAGTGCGAGATCTGCGGCAAAGTCGTCGACTTCGAGCACATCGCGAAGGCCTACGTCGACGGTGAAGAGACCGTCATCCTCACCGATGACGACATCGCGGCCCTGCCGGTGGAACGCAGCAAAGACATCGACGTCGTCGAGTTCGTGCCGAACGACCAGATCGACCCGATCATGTTCGAGAAGGCGTACTACCTCGCGCCGGACTCGAAGTCGAATAAGGCCTACGTGCTGCTGCGGCGCACCCTCGAAGACTCCGACCGCACCGCGATCGTGCAGTTCGCGCTGCGGCAGAAGACCCGGCTCGCGGCGCTGCGGGTGCGGGATGACGTGCTCGTGCTGCAGACCCTGCTCTGGGAAGACGAGGTACGCGAAGCCCGATTCCCCGAACTCGATGAAACCCCGCGCATCTCGGTCGACGAGCTGAAGATGGGGCGGCAACTCGTGGAGTCGTTCGCGAGCGACTTCACGCCCGAGAAGTTCACCGACGAGTACCAGGACCAGCTCAAGACCCTCATCGAGGCGAAACTCGAACAGGGCGACGCCCTCGACACCGAAGCCACCTTCGGGCGCGAAACCGAGAGCGGCGGCGAAGTGCTCGACCTGATGGAGGCCCTGCGTCGCTCGGTGGAATCCAAGCGAGCGGATGCCGACGTGGCTCCGGCGAAGAAGGCGCCCGCCGCGAAGAAGAAGGTCGGCTGACTCTCGCGGGTTGAGTAGCGCGCCGCGCCAGCGGCTCGCGTATCGAAACCCCCACACGTCTGCGCTCAGGGTTTCGATACACCGGGCTGCGCCCGGCACTCAACCCACGGGGGTGGGTCAGCCGCCGAAGCGCTCGGTGCGGATGGTGCCGGGGGCGTGGCCGAGGGCGATGAGCCAGTCGGCGACCGCTTCGACGAAAGGGGTCGGGCCACAGACGTACGAGCGCTCGATCGTCGTCGCATCCGGGATGGCGGCCGCCAGAGTCTCCCGGGTGAGCCGACCCGGCGCAACGGGCCAACCCGCAGGCGCTTCGCGGGTGTAGATGCGGTCGATGCGCAGACCCGCGGCGGCGAGGGCATCCAATTCTGTGTCGAAGAACTGGTTGTCGGGGCTGCGCACGCTCGAGAGCAGCCGGAAGTCGGCCACCCGATCCGCGTCGGCCGCAGCTCGGGCGATCGCGTAGAGCGGCACGATGCCCGACCCGCCGCCGATCAGCTGCACCGGGCCGGTGGTCGAGCCGAAGCCGGTCGGACGCCACACGAAGTACGCCCCCAATGGCCCGTGCACCTCGATCTGGTCGCCGACCCGCAGCTCGCCGGTGAGGAACGGCGACACCTCACCGGTGGGGATCTCGTCGACCGAGAGCAGCACCTGCGGCGACGGGCCATACGACGCGATCGAGTAGGAGCGGCTCGCCTGATACCCGTCGGGCGCAGTGAGTCGCACGTCGAGGTGCGACCCCGCGTCGTTGCCCGGCCAGCCGGGAACATCGAGCACGATGCGACGGGCGCTCACGGTTTCGGGCATGACCTCGGTGACCGTCCCGACCAACCATTCGGGCCGAACGCGGTTTACCAAGCCGCCCCTACCAATAGCGCTCTTCGGTCCAGGGATCGCCGTGCATGTGGTACCCGTTCTGTTCCCAGAACCCGGGCTCGTCGTCATCCATCATCACCAGGCCGCGCACCCACTTGGCGCTCTTCCAGAAGTACAGGGCGGGCACGAGCAACCGAGCCGGTCCGCCGTGCTCGGGTTCGAGCGGCTCGCCTTCGGCTTCGGTCGCGATCCAGGCCTTTCCGTCGAGCAGATCTTCCAGCGCAATGTTGGTCGTGTAGCCGCCGTGACTGTGCACCATGACGAAGTCGGCGCTGGTTTCGACCTTCTCGAACACGCGATCGAGACTCACCCCACGCCAGTCCATGTCGAGTTTGGTCCAGTGGGTGACGCAGTGGATGTCGACCGTCACATCTTCGACGCCGAGGGCGAGCACCTCGTCCCAGGTCCACCTGGTGAGCCCGCTCTCGGTGCGGATCGAGAACGACCAGTCGTCGGTGCTGACGTCGGGTGTGGGCCCGGCGGAGAGCACCGGCCAGTCGGCGACGAGGGTCTGCCCGGGCGGCAGGCGCGGATCGCGCTCGCGGCCGGCGCCGGAGAATCCGCGCGTGATGAAGGACACGCGTTCACGCTACTCGGCGCGTGTCCTCAGTCGTGAGGTTCGCGGAGGAAGGAGGGCAGCACCGCCCAGATCGTCAGCGTGAGGGCGAGCGTGGCGCCCCCGGCGACGAATGCCGCGGTGTGGCCGATGACGACGTCAAAGATCAGGAAGACCGTTCCGCCGAGCGCGAGCGCGATGGCCGCGAGCGCGAGTCGCATGAGCAGGTTTGCGGCCAGCACGAGTTGCGGTTTGGCGCCTCGCCGGAACAGTGCGCGGTGGAGGGCGACCGGTGAGAGGGCGAGGATCGTGGCGAGCGCTGCGACGATGACCAGCGTCAGGTAGACACCGATCTGCGCGCCCTCGAGTTCACCGAAGGCCGCCTGGAACGGGATGGTCAACAGAAAGCCGAGCAGTATCTGTGTCCCCGTCTGCGTCACGCGCAGCTCCTGGAGGATCTCGTCCCAGTTGCGCTCGATCCGTTCCGATTCGGACTCGCCCTGCGGCACCATCCTCCGATGGTAGGCCCCACTATCCTGTCGGGGTGTTCGACCACTATCAGGAGGTCTCGGGCGAACCCGTCGACGAGGCCGAGCGTCTCGATCGCGCGCTCGGCGACCGCGACTGGACGGTACCCGCGCCCGGATCCGTGGCGTCGCGCTTTCGGGCCCCGAGCGGCGACCTGGCTGTCGTCTCTCTGGGGGACCCCACGCATCCTCGGGTCGTTCTGGTTCCCGGGGTATCGGGGTCGAAAGAGGATTTCGTGCTCATGCTGCCCGTTCTCGCGAAGGCCGGGTACTTCGTGCAGTCGTTTGACCTGGCGGGGCAGTACGAGTCGGGCAGGGCCGGTCCGCCGCGCGGGAAGCGCTACGACTACGACCTGTTCGTGAACGACCTCGTGGCGTTCTTGGACGACGGCGGCCCGGCGCACGTGCTCGGCTACTCGTTCGCCGGCACGGTCGCGAAACTCGTGCTCGTGCGGCGACCCGACCTGGTGCTCAGCCTCACGCTGCTCGCAACCCCGCCCGAGCCGGGCAACGGCTTCCGCGGGGTGCGCGGCCTCGGGCCGTACACCTTTCTCGCCGGGGGCCGGATTGGCGCCGCGCTGATGATCTGGGGCATCCGCACCAACAAGAACCACGTTCCGCCGCAGCGCCTCGAGTTCGTGCGGATGCGGTTCGATCACACCAGTCGGCGCAGCATCGAAGACATCATCCGGCTGATGAAGCGCGCCCCCGACGTGCGTGACCAGGTCGCCGCCACACCCGTGCCGAAACTGGTGGCGGTCGGGTCGCACGACCTCTGGCCGACCGACCTTCACGCCGAGTTTGCGCGCCGGATCGGCGCGCGCCTGGTCGTCTACCCGACCGGTCACAGCCCGTGCGAAACAGCGCCGCACCAGCTCGCGCGCGACATGATCGCGCTGTTCGAAGGTGCCGGTTAGGGCTGGGCTTTCTGTTCGACGTCGCGCTCCTCGGCGAACCGACGACGAGCTAAGCGTCTGGCCAACGGCGAGTCCTCCGGCCAGTGGTTGCGCAGCGTCGGGATGATCCACGACAGCCGCCGAGTGAATCCCGACCACGTGGCGAACGGCCTCGCCGAGATGCCGACGACGAGGTCGGGGTCGTAGCGCACCGTCATCCACGGTTTGATGTGCAGGCTCAGATCGAGATCGTCATGGATGTCGAGTGCCTCCCGGTGCACCTCGGGACCGAGTTGCGCCCACACTTCCCGCCGCATCGCGAAGTTGGAGCCGAAGATCGGCGCGTGCCCGAGGTAGATCGTCATCGACCAGTACAACCCGCCGACCCACCAGGATTTGCCGAGACGGCGCTTGATCGGACCGGCGTCGTAGAACTCGCCCGAACCGGAGATCACGTCGAGACCGGGGTCATCCGCGAAGGCCGTCACCGCTCGTTCGAGCCATCCGGGTGGGCAGACCGAGTCGGCGTCGATGCGGGCGATCAGGTCACCGCGGGCGGCGTCGAGTCCGACCGCCGACGCGCGCGGGATGCCGGGGATCGGCTCCCCGATCACGCGGGCACCCGCGGCTTCCGCGACCGCGCGGGTGTCATCGGTCGAGCCATTGTCGACGACGATGATCTCGTCGGGCAGCCGCCGTTGCCGCGCAAGCGACGTCAGGCAGCGCGCGAGCATCTCCGCGTCGTTGCGCGCGGGGATCACGACCGAAACGAACATCGTCGCCAGGTTACCTCGCGGGTTGAGTGCCGCCGCAGGCGGTGTATCGAAACCAACCCCGAGTTACCCGTCCCTGGTTTCGATCTCCCCAGCGCGTAAACGGCGGCGTGGGCCCAGGGCTACGTCCGGCACTCAACCCACGACCTAAGGGCGCGCGCGCCACAAATGCAGGGCGGCGTAGGAACGCCAGGGGGCCCAGGCGGGCCGAGGTGAAGGGGCGATTCCGAGGGCGGCGGCGGATTGAGCGAGTACCAGATCGGTGGCAGGGAAGGCGTCGGGGTGGCCGAGGGCTCGCATCGCGAGGTACTCCGCCGTCCACGGGCCGACGCCGGGCAGGGCGAGCAGCCGGGCGCGGAGTTCCGCAACCGGGGTGGCCGGGTCGAGGGGGAGGTCGCCGGCGGCGATCACGTCGGCGACCCCGCGGATGGCGGCGATCCGAGCGATCGGCCCGCGCAGCACCTCGTGCCCCCGGTCGGCGAGCTGTGCGGCGGTGGGAAAGTCGCCGAAGTGTTCGACGATCCGACCGAGCACCGTGCGTGCCGCAGCGACCGAGATCTGTTGCCCGACGAGGGTGCGGAACAACGCTTCGTCGACGCTCGCGCTGCCGGGGATGCGGATGCCGGGTACCGCCGAGACGAGCGGCGCGAGGTCGGGGTCGCGGCCTAAGTGAGCGTCGATCGCGACCGAGTCGGCGTCGAGGTCGAACATCCGCCGCACCCGCGCGGTGAGCGCGGGCAGGTCGGAGAGCGTGGCGAGGCGCGCCCGCAACACCACGCCGGAGGGCTCGAGGGTGACGTCGATCAGCGCCCGTCCGCCGGGCAGCTGGAGGGGCCGGGCGAACCGGGTGTCGTCGCCCTCTTCGAACCCGCGGATGCCGTGGTCGGCGAAGAAGCGGAACAACCCCGGTCCGTCGAACGGTGCGCGGGCAGGCAGGTGCAGCGTGATCGTCCCGGCGTCATCCGAGGTGGGCGTGCCCCGGCGGGCGAGGGCGCGGAGTTCGGTCGGGGTCGCGCGGTAGACGGCGGCGATCGTGTCGTTGAACTGGCGCAGCGACCCGAATCCCGCGGCGTAAGCGATGTCGGCGACCGGCAGTTCGGTGGCGGCGAGCAGCGAACGAGCGGTCTGGGCACGGTGGGCGCGGGCGAGGGCGAGGGGTCCCGCACCCAGTTCGGCGGTGAGCACGCGCGTCACGTGGCGCGCGGTATAGCCGAGCCGTGCAGCCAGACCGGGCACGCCTTCGCGTTCGACGACCCCGTCGTGCACGAGGCGCATCGCGCGCGAGGCGAGGTCGTCGCGCAGGTTCCAGTCGGGGGAGCCGGGCACGGCATCCGGCTGGCAGCGCTTGCAGGCCCGCAGTCCCGCTTCGTGGGCGGCCGCAGCGGTGCGGTAAAACGAGACGTTGCCCGGTTTCGGGGTCATCGCGGGGCAACTGGGCCGGCAGTAGATGCCGGTGGTGTGCACGCCCGCAATGAACTGCCCGTCGAACCGGGCGTCGCGGGAGGCGAGTGCGCCGTACCGCTCGGCGAACTCAGTTGCGCGATCCATGACCCCAGCGTCGCACGCGCCGCCGACCCCTGGTAGCGGAAATCGGACATCGCCCGTCGCCAGTTACGCTGTCGATCATGACCCTCGAGGCCGGCCAGCCTGTCACGGGGCTCGAGCCACTGATGGCCGAGCTCGGTGATGTCGTGCGTACCGACCGGGCCGCCCTCGACGAGGCTCGTGCCGACAAGTCGGGTTACGTCGCCGCGACCTTCCCGCTCGCCGTCGTCGAGGCCCGCAGCATCGCCGACGTGCAGGCGACCCTGCGATTCGCGACCGAGCACCGCATTCCGGTCGTGCCGCGGGGCGCCGGCACGGGCCTCGCCGGCGGGGCGATCGGCAGTGACGGCGAGATCGTGCTCAGCACTCTGCGCATGGATCGCATTCTCGAGGTCTCACTCGACGACGAACTCGCCGTCGTCGAGCCGGGCGTCATCAACTCCGACCTCAACGCGGCGATCCACGACCGCGGACTCTGGTGGGCGCCCGACCCGGCGAGTCGCGCGATCTCGACGATCGGCGGCAACATCGCGACGAATGCGGGGGGGCTGCTGTGCGTGAAATACGGGGTCACCCGCGAGGCGGTGCTCGGCCTCAAGGTGGTGCTCGCCGACGGCCGGCTGCTCGAACTCGGCCACCGCACCGTCAAGGGCGTCACCGGGTACGACCTCACTGCGCTCATGATCGGCTCCGAAGGCACGCTCGGCGTGATCGTCGAAGCGACCCTGCGGCTGCGGCCGCTCCCTAAGGGAATCCCGGTCACGGTGAAGGCTGAGTTCCCGACCGTCGAACAGGCGGCCCGCGCTTCGAGCGTGGTGAGCGCGAGCGGCATCACCCCGGCGATCATGGAGCTGCTCGACCCGCATGCCGTTCGCAGCATCGCCGGGTACCTCGCCGTCGATCTCGGCGAAGGCGCAATGCTGCTCGCCCAGACCGACGGGGTGGGCGCGGCCGAGGAGGCTGCCTCAATCGCTGCGGTCATGCGCTCGCTCGGTGGCGACGTCGAAGTGACCGAGGATGCCGACGAAGCGAAGCGGCTCTTCGACATCCGCCGTGCGTTCCATCCGTCGCTTCAGACTCAGGGGACGGTGCTCATCGAGGATGTCGCCGTGCCGCGCAGCGCTCTGCCCGCGATGTTCGCCTCGATCGAACGCATCTCGGCGAAGTACGGGATCGAGATCCCCACCGTTGCGCACGCGGGTGACGGCAACCTGCATCCCAACTTCGTCTTCGACGCCCCCGAGGTCGACGGCCATGTCGACGTTCCCGACCATGTTTGGGCGGCGGCCGACGAGATGTTCCTCGATTGCCTGCGCCTCGGCGGAACGCTGACCGGCGAGCACGGCGTCGGCATCCTCAAGAAGCGCTGGCTGCGCGACGAGCTCGGCGACGATTCCTTCGCTCTCCAGCGGCAGATCAAGCAGGTCTTCGACCCCGCCAACCTCCTCAACCCCGGCAAGGTGTTCTGACCCGGAAGGGTGCGAGATCGCGGGAATAGGGCGCGAATGCCTCGCGTTATCCAGGTTGTATGTCTACGAATCTGAGCGACGCACGTACCCGTCCGAACCTCGCCCCGCGGCCGACGATCGGGCGCCTCCGCCTGCGTCCCACGCGTCGCGGTCGCGGTTTCATCGTCGGCGTCGTCGATGCCGTGGGTCCCGACACGAACGGCTTCGCGCCGCGTGACCGGGTCGCCTGGCGCGACACCGGCCAGCACCTGGACGCGCTCATCATTATCGACCAGGACGACGTGCTCGGGGTTCCCGGGTGGGTGAGCGACGAGAAGGTCGTCTCCTACCTCGGCGCCGGCCTCATCGCGCGCGCTCTCGTGCGCGCCCGGCCGTTCAGCCGCGGAGAGCAAGTGCGCATCGAGTCACATGACCCGCTCGTCGCCGAGATGACGGCCGCGTGGGCTCGCTCGCTCGGTGCGCAGGTCGTCGACGCCCACACCCCCGAGGCACAGCGTGCCGAGGTCGCCATCCACGACGACCGGATGTCGCGCCGCCGAGGCATGGGAAGTCACGGGCGTCTCGCTCAGGCCACCGTCGAGGTATTCCAGGCGATCCGCGCGGGCGTGTTCGACGACGTTGCGCTGCTTTCCGCCGCCGAGAGCCGCCTGGCGGCGTAACGCCCCCCGTGGCGCATGCCGCGAGCCCTAGGCTGGCGGCATGGGATTTCTGCCCGTGCCCACGGACGATGAGCTTTCAGCCGACGCCGCCGCCGCGCGAAACCGGTTCAGTGACGAGCATCCCGGCCCGTTGTCGACCCTCGATCGCGCGCTGCTGAACAACATCACGGTCTTCGAGTCGTATGCGCGTTGGTTCGATGTGAAGGACCAGCTCGAAGCCCTCGTCGGGGAGCGGGCGGTCACGCTGTTCTCGCTCGCGCTCTCCCGCGCGGTGCAGGCACCATACCCGACCGCATTCTTCGAGGAAGCGCTGCGCGACGGCGGAGACGACCCGGTGAACCCGCAGGTGACCGAGGCCGAGGGGCTGCTGCTCGAGTGGGGCCGCGCGGTCGGCGCCGACCCCAGCCGGGTGCCCGACGAACTCGTGAGCCGCGTCGAGGCGACGTTCAAACCCGCCACCCGCGCGGTGCTCGCGGGTTACGCCGGGCTGATGTTCGCCGTGTGCGTGTTCTCGCTCATCGCGCAACTTGAACCCGAGCCGCCTTCTTCGTGAGCGGCGGCCCTGAGGGCCGCTAGATTGTGACGCATGTCCCAGGCGACTCCTGACAACTCCACCACCACGGTGACGGCTCACGCCGCACAAAAGACGACGGTGGATTTGCCGCAACAGGCGCCCGCCGAGGTGCAGGCGGCGACTGCAGCCACCCCGCAGGCGATCTTCGACGTCGACCCGCGGTGGCGGCCCGGCCTGCTCGCCGGGATCATCATCGGCGGCATCGTGCTGCTCATCGCGCTGATCCTGATCGTCGCGTACTTCTTGCTCTTCCTCGGCCCCGGGCTGTCGTTCTTCGGCGGGGTGCTCGCCCTGATCCCGCTCGCGATCGTGCTGCTCGGGGTGCGCTGGATCGACCGCTGGGAGCCTGAGCCGCGGCTGCTGCTGCTGATCGCCTTCCTCTGGGGAGCGACTGTCTCCGTCGTGTTCGCGCTCGTCGCCGACATCGGCACGTCGTATCTCTATGCCGCGGGGGGCGCCGACGTCAACATGACGGTGTTCCTCCAGAGCACCGTGCAGGCGCCCATCGTCGAAGAAGTCGGCAAGGGCTTCGGCATCCTGCTCATCTACCTCGTCGCCCGGCGCTACTTCGACGGTCCGGTCGACGGCATCGTGTTCGCCGCCCTCGTCGGCGGCGGGTTCGCGTTCACCGAGAACATCCAGTACTTCGCGATCCAGATCGCGGAGTCGGGCCGCCTCGACGTCGCCGTCGGCGAGATCTTCTTCATCCGCGGCATCCTCTCGCCGTTCGCGCACGTGATGTTCACCGCGTTCACCGGCTTCTTCATCGGGCTCGCCGCGCGCAAGGGCACGGCTCTCGGCGGCATCCTGATGTTCGTCGTCGGACTCATTCCGGCGATCCTGCTGCACGCGTTCTGGAACGGCGTGCTGTTCTTCGTCTACGACTTCTATGCGTACTACCTCGTCGTGCAGGTGCCGCTCTTCGCGATCGCGGTGGTGACCGTCGTCCTGCTACGGCGTCGGGAGGCGCAGATGACCCAGCTGCGGCTCGGCGAATATGCCGCGGCGGGCTGGTTCAACGTCACCGAGGTCAACACGCTCGGCACGGCAGCCGGTCGGCGGCAGGCGCGGGCGTGGGCTCGTCAGCGCGGGCTCGGCACGGTCATGAAGGAATACATCAAAGACGCGACTCACCTCGCGTTCACGCGCAACCGCATCGTCTCGGGCCGCGACCGCATCGGGTCGCAGCACGATGAAGCGGTGCTGTTGGCGCAGGTGTCGCAGTCGCGGGCTCGCCTCGCTGCCGCCACCCCGACGACTCCTGCGGCAGCTGCCTCGGCGACGCCCCCGGCACCACCGGTTTCCTAGCCGGGGGGCGCTCAGCCGCCCGACAACGACGTCATCATGTCGGCGAAGAAGCTCCAGCCCCAGATGAGGGCGGTCGCCACAATGAGGATGATCGCTCCCACACTGACCCCGCGCTTGAGTCGAGCGCCCTGCGGGGTAACGATGTTCGACGCGAACGGCGCGGCGGCGCGGTCGTCCTGGTAGCGATCGGTCTGGGTGAGAGTCTTCGCGCCGACCGTTTGCACGATGCGCAACAGCCGTTGGTAGACCGCCGGATTCGCCGTCGGGAACGGGGTCGCCGAGTACACGAACATCCAGTCGTCGACGATCTCGACGTCGAACGGAGCCGCGTTGTCGATGAGCAGCGTCATCAGGTCGGGGGTGAAGACGTAGAGGGCGTCGCGTTCATACGCCTTCGGGCAGTAGAGCGTGAAGAAGCGGTCGAAGTCGCCTTCGAGCGAGAGGATCTGATCCTTGTCGAACTGGGCGGGCAGGTTGGTGCCGCCGAACAGACCGTTGTTGGCTTTGGAGTCGAGCACCATGTGCGGCAGTTTGCGATCGAGTTCGATCGCCAGAAACCCCCACGCGCGAGTCGAGCGGTTCTTGCCCGACCCGGTCGAGTACTGGTAGTTGCCGAAGTCGAGAAATCGCCCCTCGACGGTGCGGAAGTGTTCGGTCGCCTGCCGGCTGTCGCCGACCTGAAAGATCGCCCCGGGATAGCCGGGGTTCGGATCGGCGGGCGAGAAGGTGAAGCCGTTGGCTCGGGCGAACCTGTCCATTCGCAGCCAGCGGCCCCACCGCCCGTTGCCGGCGATCGCGACCCGCACGATGGCGAATCCGACGAGGCCGAGGGCGAACACGAAGAACAGCAGGAACGCGGCGGCGATCGGGTTGCCGCCTTCGAGGCCGCCGATGAGGAACACCAGGATGCCGCCCATCATCGGGATGAGCACGGCGGCTCCGACGACCGAGGCGATCACGATGGCGATGATGGTCTGCGTCGTCGTGTTCGCCCAGGTTGCGCCGGAGGCTCGGGCCTGCGTGCGGTACTCGGCGACCTCTTCAGGGGTCGGCGTGGTGGTGAGGGCGGAGTAGTCGATCACGCGCGCGGACATGTTCACCATTCTCGCGGCGGAAGAGCCGTTAACAGACTCATCGCCCAGTGGCGGGTCATTGACGCCGACGCTTCTGGGCGATGAGTTGTCCTGCACCCAGGGTGCACCCGCCGCGACGTGCCGTCAAGACCCGATCAGGTCACGAACATGTACGGCGCGACGGCGATGGCGAACACGATGACCGCGATCGCGATGAGCCCGGTGATGATGGCCAGCGCGAGATCGCGGCGCTCACGGTTGGGGGTGGTCGACATGGTGATCCTCCGCGTCTGTGTGCCCCGAACATAAGGGTGGTGGCGGATTCGGCTCGGGTCTTGACAACGCACCCCGGATGGGTCAGCCGCGCACGCAGCTTCCCGACGACACCGGCGCAGAAAGACTCGAAGCAGCGGATGCCACCGGCTCGAGTTCGGTGTTCGTCATCGCGTAGCCCAGCTCGGGGTCGTCGGCGCTTCGGGCGAACACGACGCCCGCCACGCGACCGTCGGTGGCGAGCAGCGGGCCGCCCGAGTTTCCGGGTTGCACGACCGCGGCGAGGGTGTACACCTCGCGCGGATTGCGCGGGCCGCCGTAGATGTCGGGGATGTTTTCCGTCGACATCGCCAGCACCTCGGCAGCGCCGCGGGTGAATGGGCCGCCGTAGGGGTAGCCCTCGACGACCGCATCGGCCCCGACGGGGAGATCGGGGGAGAGCCCCAGAGTTGCTGCCGACAGCCCCTCGACGGCGATGATCGCGAGGTCATCGATCGGGTCGAGGTACACGATGCGGCCTTCGAGCGTTTGCCCGTTCGGAGCTTCGACGATCGGCTGGTCGACGCCCGCCACGACGTGGGCGTTCGTGACGATGCGGTCGGGCGCGACGACGAATCCGGTACCCGTCTGGTTCTGGCCGCAGGCGAACGCCGTGCCGCCGATGCGTACGACGGACTGCGCGGCAGCGGTGAGCGCGTCGGTGTCGGTCGGAACGTCGGGGATGCCGGGGGAGTCGACCACCCCGCCGAGGGCTTCGCCGATCGCCGGGAGGCCCTCCTCGAGCACCGCCGACCGCACCCGCGCGAGCAACGCGTCGACCGGCGGAGGGGTGATCGCGTCGATCGCGCGCACCACATAGGAGCCCGAAATGGCCTGGCTGAACAACGGCACGCCGAGCGCACTGACACCGCCCGCGACGAGGGCGAGGATGAGGGCCCCGATGACGCCGTTCGCGACACCCCCGCCCAGACGGCTGCCGAAGCCGATCTCATCGCGCCCACGGTCACGAATGCCGCGCCCGATCCGACCGCCGAGCGCGTGCCCGCCGAACAGCAGCGCTACTGAGACCCCGACGACGACGGCTACCCGCCAGAACGGGTCGGGCACCGCCGAAGCGAGAAGCGGGATGGCGAGGAACGCGAGCGCGCCCCCCGCGATGACCCCCACGATCGCGCCGAGACTGCGCGCGAACCCATTGCGAATACCCTCGCCGATGAACACCAGCATGGTGAGCAGCAGCAACAGATCGAGGAGTCGGGAGGCGATCATCGTGCTTCCAGTCTGGGGCAATTCGCGCCCGATCCGGGTTCGGCGCGGCGGGCTTCGGTGGCTGCTTCGGTGGCGGAGGATAGGCGATCTATTGCGATATATCGGAATAGATCGTAGAGTAGCGCTCCGACCACAAGACCGTCCGGGTCGACGGCAGGCAGTTGGGAGAAACACCGTGCACCGCATGAACATCAATCACGACCGAGGCTCCCGTCAGGGAGTCCAGCCTGAGGGCATACATCCGCGTTTCCGCGCCGGTGGGCCGCACCCCGGAGCCGACTACATGGGCTTCCTCGGCGGGCCCGCGTTCGGACCGCGCGGTTTCGGCGGCCGAGCCCGTAAGGGCGACGTGCGTAGCGCCATCCTGTCGCTCCTCGGCGAAGGGCCCACCAACGGGTACGGCCTCATCAAGGCGATCCACGCCAAGAGCGACGGCGCCTGGCGCCCGAGCCCCGGCTCGGTCTACCCGACGCTGCAACAGCTTGTCGACGAGGGGCTCATCGCCCCGACGTCGCAGGGGCCGCGCGCCGAATACGACCTCACCGACGAGGGCCGCGCCCACGTGGAAGAGCGTGCCGACGAGATCGCGGCCGCCTGGACGCAGTCCCGCAACCCGTGGAAGGAGCAGGGCGACCTGCTGACCGCCGCGCGGAAGCTGGCCGGCGTCGTGCGCCAGGTCGCGTCGGAAGGTACGACTGAGCAGCGCGCGAGCGCCTCGGCGAAGCTCGACGACCTGCGTCGCGAGCTGTACCGGATGCTCGGGGAGTAGAAACTCGGGGTTGCGCGCGACCGTCGTGTCCCTAATATGGGGGACATGACGGTCGCTTACCCGACGACCGGCATGCTCAACCCGCAAAGAGAAGCCCCCGCTCTCGCGTGTTCTTCCTGCGGCACGCGTGCCGTCGCCCTCGACAAGCCCTTCTGCGCGCACTGCGGCAGTCGGGTATCCCTGTCCGTGAAGAGCGGAATCGCCTCGATCGCGGCCACGCGCTCGCTGCAGTTCGCCGCGCTCGCGGTGCTCACCAACATCCTCGTCGGCGGTGCGTCGTTCGGCGTCGTCTACCTGCTGTCGGATGCCGCCCGCCTCACTGAAGCTGCCGTCGGTCTCGAGGCGGTGCGCTTCGTCATCGTGGGCGTGCTGCTCGCCGTCGCGATCCGGTACGGCATCCGCGGCCTGAAGCAGACGCGCGACGGTGCCCTCAGGCGCCGACCGTGGGCGATCCTCGGCCTCGTCATCGCGGGCTTCTACGGGTTGCTCATCCTCGGCTCGTTCACCGCGACGGCCGCGTTGTATCTCTTCGTCCTCTAGCCCGCTTCGTCCTCTGGTATCCTCACAAGGTTGCCGTCAGAACGGCCGCGGATACAGAGAGCCGGCACATCGGGTGCCCGGCGCCGCGCAACGAGGTGAAGGAGGGATCGAATCTATGGCTCTTGACGCTGAGACCAAGAAGGCGATCATCGACGAGTACGCTACCCAGCCCGGTGATACCGGATCCCCCGAGGTTCAGGTCGCGATGCTGACCAAGCGCATCAAGGATCTGACTGAACACCTCAAGGAGCACAAGCACGACCACCACTCACGTCGTGGTCTGCTGCTGCTCGTGGGCCAGCGCCGCCGGCTGCTGGGTTACCTCCAGGACATCGACATCGAGCGCTACCGCTCGCTGATCGAGCGCCTGGGTCTGCGTCGCTAATCGCCGCAGCGCAAGACACGTCAAACGGGTCGTCGTCCTTCGGGGCGGCGGCCCGTTTCTCATGTCACGGTCGCGGTTGGATGACCGCTTGACGCATGTACGGCGTGGCACGGGCGTGCCACCGCATTCGTCCCCGGAGAGCGACTCTTCTCGAGAAGCTGGTTAGCCTCGGACGTATGACGCCCACCGTCGATGCGACCGGCGCTGAGTCGGTCGGGTTACTCACCCGCCGCGCACTGGCCGGATGCGGACTCGCCGCCATCGGGATCGCCGCCGTGACGGGGTGGCTGATCGCCGTCGTGCAGGTCGTAGCCCAGACCGGGGCGTTCTCGGGCGTGCAGGCATACGCCGCCCTCATCTCGGCGATCTTCGGCGCGATGGTCGGCGCGTTCGCCGCCTTCGGCGCCTTCCTCGCCCTCGGTACCGGAGGCACCCTCGGCTGGCGTCCCGTCGCTTTCGAGACCGTCGGGCTCGGGGTCTACGTATTTGCGGTCGCCGCGGCCGGGTACGCCTGGGCGGCCCGCGACCGACCCGATCGCACCCGATGAGCCGCGCGAGCGACGCCGTCGCCGGTGTCGGCTCACGTCTCGGGCGGGTGCGGCCCGACCGCATCCCCGCCCCGTACCTCGGGTGGGTGCTCGCGTGCTGGGCGATCACGCTGCTGCTGGCGGCCGCCATCCTGTTGCCCGGGGGGACCGACGGGATCGCCGCGCAGCAAACCGGATCGTCGGGTCTCGTCGGCCTCTTCACCGCACCGCTCAGCATCCGGTTGCTCGTCGTTGCGGCGGGCGGCATCCTGACGGGCACGCTGCTCGTCGCACTGCTGTTGCGCGAACGGCTCGATCCCGCACCGGCCCGCCGGGTGATGCGGGAATTCGCTCTCGCGGCGGCGGGGGGTTTCCCGGTGCTCGCGTTCGCGGCCGACCGGGAGTGGGTGTTTGCGGGGGCGGCGCTCGTGGTACTCGGTCTCGCCGAGGTGGCCGCGCATCGGCCGAGTGTCGCGAGCGCCGGGGGTACCGTGCTCGTCGGGGTTCTCGCGGCGGCGATCTGGGGGGTGCTGCTCATCGCGCAGCTGACGGCCCCGTCGGCCGCCGGCGGGTGGGCGTGGATCGCGCTCTTCGGGTTTGCGGCGGCGTTCGCGGCGTTCGGGAGTTACTACGGGGTCGCCCGTGCCGCGGAGTCTCGAGTCGGGTGGTTGCGGCCGCTATTCCGGGACGACCTGCCGGTGCTCGCGGTAGCCGGAGTCGTGGCGGTCGTCGTCGTTCTCGCCGCCCTGCGCCTCACGGTCGCGCGCGACCTGTTCCCATCGCCCGATCCTGAATTGTGGAGCCCGTTCGCGAAGGCACCGATCTCGTGGTTGCACGCGGCCGCCGTTGCGGCTCTCGTCGTCGTGGTGGCAGCTCGATCGGTCCGGCGACCCCTCCGTCGCTCACGGGATCGCCGGGTCGTCACGGCGCTCGCGGTTGCCGGCAACGCGCACCTCGCGGCCGGGGTCGTCGTCATCCTCGTGGGGATGGTGATCGCCGCCCTGAGCGGCGGGTTCGTCATCCCCGACGTGTCGCCGGTCGTGGTCGCGGCGCTCAAGTTCGCCGGGGTGGTCGCCATCACTCTGATCGCCCTTCTGCCGCCATTCCGCGGGACCGCCGCCCGAGCGCTCGCCGTCGTCTCCGGGTCGTACCTGATTCCGCTCACTCTCAACGGGCTCCTCGGGTCGGCGGGCGTCGCGCTGCCGGCTGGGCTCGCCGGCTACCCCGCGAGTCCGGTGCAGGTGATGCTCGCGCTTCTCGTGGTCGCCGTCGTAGGCGCGGTCGTCCCCGCCGTGCGCGGCGCGCTGGGAACCGGGCTCGTCGTGCGGCTCGCCGTCGTGCCGATCGTGGCCGTCCATGCCGGGTGGCTGCTGCCCGCCGCGTGGTCGGAGCAAGGTCGCGTCGTGCTCGTCGTCGGTGTGCTGCTCGCGGTGCTGTTCTTCCTGCCGGCGCTCGCCGAAGATCGCGATCGACACGCCCTCGACGTGCTGGGCGCCTCGGGAGGGCAGGTGCTCGCTCTCGTCGTCTTCGCTCTGGCGCTCCCGAGCTTCTTGGGCGACCCGCAGATCGTCGTGCTCGGGCTGTTCTGGCTGTCCGTCGCCGTCGTCGCGGCCCTCACCGTGCGAACCGTCGGCGACGAAGAACCGGCAGTGCAAGAGCCGGCAACGTCAGACGCGGTCTAGGGCTCGAGTTCGCCGAGTGCGCTCGCGTACTCTTCGACGAACGCGCGGAACTGCTGTTCGCTCGGTCATCCGCCGAATCCTTCCAGAAAGGTGAACAGCGCGAGAAACACCCGGTCGCTCGCCGCCATCGCCACGGCGATGAGCCCCCACAGCCCACCCCGGTTCCGGTCCTGCCGCCAAGCGAGCACCGCGAGCACCACGACGAGAGCAGCGAGCACGAGCGCGACGACGAACGACGCCGAGATCAGACCCTCGCCGGCACCCTCGGTGCGCAACACGATCTCGATCCCGAGCCAGGCCGTACAAACGCCCGACACGACGAGTGCGGCAAGAGCGAGCGGGGGAATCCCGGTGGGGCGCGCAGGAGGCGGCGGAGGCGGCGGAACGGGCGTCGAACCAGGCGGTGAGGAGGTCACGATCTCACGCTAGTGTTCACTCACTCGCACCAGGAGGACGTCAATGAGCACCAAGCCCACCGCCGGGGAACGCCTGCGTTACTGGTTCGACAATTGGATGGCGCGAGGGCCGATCGCTCTCATGGCCCTTCTCGGCATCGCGACCGTTGCGTTCGTCGTGGTGCTCGGCACGATCGCCTGGACCGTGCTCACGCTGATTGGCGACACAGACAACCTCGGCACGGACGCGGCTGGCCCGCTCGACCTCATCTGGCGCAGCCTGATGCGCACCCTCGATCCCGGCACGATGGGCGGCGACCAGAACTGGCCGTTCCGCATCATGATGCTTCTGGTCACGGTCGGCGGACTGGTCATCGTGGCGAGCCTCATCGGCATCGTCTCGGGCGCGTTCGACAGCAAGGTCGAAGAGCTGCGCAAGGGCCGCTCGCGCGTGCTCGAACAGGACCACACCCTGATCCTCGGCTGGAGCACCAAAGTGTTCTCCATCGTGTCCGAGATCTGCGCCGCCAATCTCTCGCGCGGCAAGAGCGCGATCGTCATCCTCGCCGACCGCGACAAGGTCGAGATGGAAGACGACATCAAGGCTCAGATCGGTGACACCGGCAAGACCAGAGTCATCGTGCGCTCCGGCGATCCGATGAACCTGGCCGAGCTGGAGGTCGCGAATCCGCACACGGCCCGCAGCATCATCGTGCTCGCCCCCGACGACGGTGACGACCCCGACTCGACCGTCATCAAGACGACGCTCGCCGTCACCAACAACCCTGCCCGCAAGAAGGGCAGCTACCACATCGTCGGCGAGCTGCAGAACCCCGGCAACCTCGAGGCCGCGACGCTCGTCGGTCGTGACGAGGCCCACTGGGTGCTCTCGACAGAGCTGATCAGCCGCATCACCGTGCAGACCTGCCGACAGAGCGGGCTGTCGGTCGTCTATTCGGAGCTGCTCGACTTCGACGGTGCCGAGATCTACTTCACCCAGCAGCCGAGCCTCGTGGGAAAGACCTACTTCGACGCGCAGCTCGCCTTCGCGACCTCCGCCGTGATGGGCCTCGTGCAGGGCGGCAAGGTGACCCTCAACCCGGCATCCGAGACGGTGCTCGCGGCCGGCGATCTGATCATCGTCATTGCTGAGGACGACGATGCGATCGCGCTCACCGAACCGGGTACGCCCGACCTCAGTGTGGTGAGCGAGTCGACGGTCGCACCGGAGACCCCCGAGTCGACGCTCGTGCTCGGCCACAACGAGGGCCTACCGCTGATGCTCACCGAACTCGACGGCTATTCGACGGCACGGTCGCGCGTCACGGTCGTCGCGGATGTCGACGAGCCCGGGTTCGACGGCCTCGCCAACCTCGACGTGACGTTCCAGCGCGGCGACCCGACCAGCCGGGCCGTGCTCGACGCGCTGTACGTGCACGAGTTCGACCACATCATCGTGCTCGCCGCGAAGGAGACGCTGCCCGCCCAGCGCGCCGACGCCAAGACGCTCATCACGCTGCTGCACCTGCGCGACATCGCCGTGAAGAAGGGTTCCGACCTCAACGTCGTCAGCGAGATGATCGACGACCGCAACCGCGAACTCGCCGAAGTCACCCAGGCCGACGACTTCATCGTGAGCGACCAGCTCATCAGCCTGATGCTCTCGCAACTCAGCGAGAACAAGCGGCTGACGGATGTCTTCGATGAACTGTTCTCGGCCTCCGGCGCCGAGATCTACCTGCGTCCCGCGCACCTCTACGTTTCCGGAGGGGCCGAAGCCGACTTCTACACCGTGATCGAGGCCGCCCGCCGCCGCGGGGAGACCGCCATCGGCTATCGCCTCGACGAGCACGCGCGCAGCAGCGAGCACGCCTACGGAGTCACCGTCAACCCCACGAAGACGCAGAAGCGCGCGTTCGCCCCCGGCGACAAGGTCATCGTTCTCTCCGAACACTGACCCGTTGAGGTCGCGGAACGCCTACGCGGCGTAGCGGGCGCTGAGGTCTCGACGAAGAGGGAGCGTCACCCGAGGTCGGGGCTAAAGCCGGCCGAGAGCAGCAGGAGGCGAAGGCCGATTGCGGCCGCGCCGAACAGCAGCCCGAAGAGTCCGAGCACCCGGCCGCGACCCGACACCAACGCGATGAGGCCGAGGAGCGCGGCCAGACCACCGCTGAAGAACCCGCCGAAGAAGACACCGAGCGCGACAACGGCGAGTCCAGCGGCACCGAGCGCGGTTGCGACGCCCGAGAAGTCGCCGCTCGTGAGGTCAGAGATCGCACCGACCAGAACGACGACGACGAAGATGATGAAGGCGAGGTCGCCGAGGGCGGTGAGCAGACCGAGCACGAACGACCAGGCACCGACGCCGCGCTTCTTCTTCTCGACGGGCGTGGGCGGGGCGACGACCGAGGTCTCCTCCGCCGATTCAGTGACGGCGACCGGCTCAGCCGGCGTCTTCGTGGCGGGAACTCCGGGCTCAGGTGTCGACATGTCGGACATGGCACGACTGTAGTCGTCGCGCACCGTCGCCGTCACGGGTTGACGCCGGGTTCAGCCGCGAGTTCACTTAGCCGCTCTTGCGACGGAACTCCCGCTTGTTGCCGGCTGCACCATGGGTGCCGTTAACGGCGGACCCGCCGTCGAGGTGGCCCGGCCGGTTCTGCGCGTTCTGCTTCTTGCGCTCGAGCGCTTCGCGGAACTTACGCTTCGTCTCCTCTGAAGCGGAGGTGTCGGCAGCCTTCTCATCCATGGTCGTGAGCTTACGCGGTGGTCGCGGAGGTCGACGCGTCGGCCTGCTGCGCGGCGATCTCGGCACGTACCGCGTCCATGTCGAGGGCGCGTACTTGGCCGAGCAGGTCGTCGAGAGCGCGGCGCGGGAGTGCGCCAGCCTGCGAGAACACCCCGATGCCGTCGCGGAAGATCATGAGCGTCGGGATCGACCGGATGTTCATGGCACCCGACAGGTCGGGGTTCGCTTCGGTGTCGACTTTGGCGAACACGACATCCGGGTTGTCGTCGGAGGCGGCGCCGTAGATCGGGGCGAACGCGCGACACGGGCCGCACCACTCGGCCCAGAAGTCGACGAGAACGATGCCGGATTCAGCGTCGGACTCAAGAACGGTGGACTCGAAGTTCTCGGTGGTCAGGTCGCGGGTGGCCATGGGTTAAGGGTATGCGGCGCAGGAACCGGGCGCTGGCTGGGCCGCAGGTCAGTCCGCGACGAGGGCGGTGTGGGTTTCGCGGATGAGGCGGGCGAGGGCCTCGGGCTGTTCGGCCGGCACGAAGTGTGAGGTACCGGGGATGACTCGCACCCGGTATCCGAGTCGCTCGCGCAGTGCCGTCGCGGCGGCGTGGCGTGGCGGCGGCGAGTCGCCGCCCACCGTGACGAGGACCGGACCTTGGCCCGGTGCGGCAGCGGCCGGCTCGAACGCCCGGAACATCGGCAACTCCCTCTCGACCGCTCCCGGGTCGGCGGAGGCCATGCCCGGATCCCAGAGTGATCCGTAGAGGGTGGCCCCGAACCCCGGAACACCGTTCTCGGAGTAGGCCGCCGCCACGGGGCCGAGCAGTCCCGGCACGAGCGAGCCGACGGCGGGCTCGTGCAGGATCGCGCCGGCCAGTCGCGTCTCGGATGCGGCGAACGCGAGCCCGAGGGTGGCACCGCCACTCACCCCCACCAGCAGTGCCCCGTCGACGATCGGCTCCAATGCGCCGAGTTCCGCGTCGAGGTCGCCGAGACACGGGCGGTCGGGGGCCACGACGTCCAAGCCGTCGAGAAAGGCAAGCACGCCTCGCCACATCGTCGAGGTCGTGGCGACGCCGTGCAGCAATACGATTCGAGGTCCGGGCACAGCCGAACCCTACCGATCCCACCCAATCCGCCGAGATGTAACAGCGCCGTAACCGCATGGGCCCGTTCGGAAACATGATCGTTACCGGCCCAGTGCGGACGCGAAACATCGTGCGGCCAGGCTGTGCCCATGTATACAGGCCCACATACAGCTTCGGATGCGGTCCTGCGTCGCGAGCAGGCGTACCTGCATCTGCGCCGGATGGTGCTCGTCGGCGAGTTCGCTTTCGGCCAACGGCTCGGCGAAGAAGGAATCGCCGAACAGCTCGGGGTCTCGCGCACTCCGGTTCGCGAAGCGCTCGTGCGGCTGCACAACGACCGGTTGCTCAACCGCTACGCCGACGGCGGCTTCTACGTCGCCGAGCCGGACCTCGCCGACCTCCGTGACCTCTACGAGTTGCGGCTCACGCTCGAGCTGCGCAGCATCACGCGGCCGCAGGAGACCGGCATCCCGCACGACCGTGCGCTGCTCGAAGCGCTCCGGGAGCGGTGGCGGGCGATCCAGAACGCCCCGCCCGGGCCTGACGGCTCGTTCATCGAACTCGACGAGTCCTTTCACGTCGCCCTGAGCCGCGCCGCAGGGAACCTCATCATCACCGAGACGCTCGAGGCGGTCAACGTGCGCATCCGACCCGTACGGATGCACGACTTCCTCGACGTGGAGCGCATCGAGGTCAGCATCGTCGAGCATCTCGAGATCGTGGATGCGGTGCTCGACGAGGAACTCGACCTCGCCGCCACGCGGCTGCGGCGCCACATCGGCATCTCGATGGATGTCGTCGAGGAGCGCGCCGCACGCGCGATGACGGCGATGATGCTCGCCCGATCCAAGCGGAGGCCCTGATGACGGCAGCCCGGGTCGCCCCCGCATCCGCGACTGCGCCACCGGGGGATGCGGAGCCGCTCATGCGGGTCGCCGGATTCACCAAGCACTTCGGCGAGGTCCAGGCCAACACCGATGTCGAGTTCGAGGTGCGTGCCGGGGAGGTGCACGCGCTCGTCGGCGAGAACGGCGCGGGCAAGAGCACGCTGCTCAAGATGATCTACGGCGTGTACCACCCGGACGCCGGTCGGATGATCGTCGACGGCGCCGAGGTGATCCCGGGCTCGCCCGCGGAAGCTCGAGCTCTCGGGATCGGGATGGTCTTCCAGGATCTTCGCCTGGTGCCGGCTCTGACCGTCACCGAGAACATCGCGCTCGCGCTCGAGGGCGGGCAATTGCTGCGGCTCGACTCGCTCGCGCGCCGGATCGCCGCAGCGAGCGAGCGGCACGGCCTCGCCGTTCACCCGAAGTCGCGCGTGCAGCATCTGTCGATCGGCGAGCGGCAGCGCGTCGAGATTCTCAAGGTACTCATGACCGGCGCGCGACTCGTCATCCTCGATGAGCCGACGAGCGTGCTCGCGCCGCAAGAGGTCGAGGCGCTGTTCGGCATCGTGCGGCACTTGCGCGACCAGGGATTCGGGGTCGTGATCGTGACCCACAAGCTCCCCGAGGTCCGCCAGATCGCCGACCGGGCCACCGTGCTCCGGGCCGGGCGAACCGTGCTGTCCGGAGTCGATCCGGCCGACTACGGCGACGACGAGCTCATCGAGGCGATGGTCGGCCATTCGGTACCGGCCCTCGCGACCGAGCGCAGCCTGGTGGATGTCGCCGCCTCACCGGTCTTGGAGATCAGCGACGTCAGTTCGCGCGGCGACCGCGGCCACGAAGCACTCAAGGGGATCTCGCTCGTCGTGCGCCCCGGAGAGCTCGTCGGGGTCGCCGGGGTCGCCGGCAGCGGCCAACGCGAGTTGTGCGAGGTGGCGCTCGGGTTGCGCGAGACCACTCGGGGGAGCGTGAAGGTCGCCGGAATTCTCGCGAGCAATCCGCGGCGCGTCCTCGCCGCCGGGGCCGCGAGCGTCCCCGAAGATCCTGTGGGCGACGCCGTCGTGGCGCGGCTCTCGGTGCTCGACCACATGGCGATCGACGGCCGCCCGCTGCCGAAGCGGCGGTGGGGGATCGACTGGCACGGCATCCGACGGCGCACCGACCACGCCGACGCGCGCCTCGGGTTGCGCATCGCGCCTCGGCACCGGCGGCTGAGCGACCTCTCCGGCGGCAACATCCAGCGGGTGCTCCTGACGCGCGAGCTCGGCCTCGACGCGAAACTCGTCGTCGCCGCCTACCCGAGCCGCGGACTCGACGTCTCGAACGTGCGTCGCACCCAGCAGATCCTCCTCGAGCGTCGCGCCGAAGGGGCGGGCGTGCTGATGATCTCCGAGGATCTCGACGAGCTGATGGCGATGGCCGACCGGATCGTCGTCATGCACGACGGCCACATCGCGGGAGAACTCGCGGCGGCGGATTTCGAGCGCCAGCGCATCGGCCGGTTGATGATCGGCGGCGCCGCGTGACCGTGACCACCGAACCCCCGGCAGCCGCTCCGCCCCTGGCGCCTCCTCCCCGGCGCAGCGCCGGCGAACGGGCACGGGCGGCACTACCGATTGTCGCGCGGTGGGCGGCGGCACTCCTCGGCGCCGTCGTGGTGTTCAGCGCCCTCATCGTGTTCAAAGGGGCGAACCCGCTCGAGGTCTTCCCCGACATGTGGCTCTCGACCTTCGGTCGGCCGCGATCGGTCTCCGAGATCGTGATCGCGATGGCGCCGCTCATTCTGGCCGCACTCGCCGTCGTCGTGCCCGCGCGAGCAGGGATGTCGAACGTGGGGGGCGAGGGCCAGGTGATCGTCGGCGCGATCGCCGCCTGCGGGGTCGCGCTCGCGACCGACGGCACCCTCCCCGGCCCGCTCGTACTCGCGCTCATGATGGTCGCCGGAGTCGCCGCCGGGGCGGCCTGGGCGGGCGTCGCCGGTGTGCTGCGCCTCGGATTCCAGGTCAACGAAGCGGTCAGCACCCTGCTGCTGAACTTCGTGGCGCTCGACCTTCTGCTGTTTCTCATCTACCAGCCCTGGCGGGAGTCGGCGGCGGGGCAACCGACGACCCCCGAACTCGCCGACGCCGCGAAGCTGCCTCTGCTGACCGGCAGCACCGTGCACATCGGCATCGTGCTGGCGGTGCTCGCGACGATCGCCGTGTTCCTCGTGCTGCGTTTCACCCGGTGGGGGTTCCGCCTGTCCGTCGTCGGTGGCAACGCCGAGGCCGCTCGCCGCGCGGGAATGCCGGTGCCGGCTCTGCTGCTGTCCGCGCTCCTCGTCGGCGGGGCACTCGCGGGCCTTGCGGGAGTCGTCGAGTACGCGGGCGTCGAGTACAAGCTGCGGCCCGGTTTCGGCGCGCAGATCGGCTACGTCGGATTCCTCGCGAGCTGGCTCGCCCGCCACCGACCCGTGCCGGTGCTCGTCGCGGCGTTCGTCTTCGCCGGGCTCGCCGTCGCCGGCGGCAGCCTCCAGCTGGACGCCCAGCTCCCGGCGGCGACCGTCAACATCCTGACCGCGCTGATCCTCATGGCGGTGCTCGGATTCACCCAGCGAAAGGCGCGCCGAGCATGAGCATCATCATCGACGTGTTGACGGGCGGCGTGCGCGGCGGGACCTCCATCCTCTATGCAGCGCTCGGCGAGACCGTCTCGGAGCGCGCCGGCGTCATCAACCTCGGCACCGAAGGCGGGATGCTCGGCGGGGCGCTGTGCGCCTACATCGTGTGTGCTGAGACCGGCAACCCGTGGCTCGGGGTGCTCGCCGGCGGAGTCGCGGGCTTCATTCTCGCGCTCATCCACGGTCTCCTCGTGGTGTGGCGCGGCGCGAACCAGTTCGCGGTCGGGTTGACAATCCTGTTCTTCGCCCTCGGGCTCACTTCGCTCTTCGGTGCGAGCTACGTCGGGCGCAGCATCATCCCGTTCACGCCGGTGAAGATTCCCCTGCTCGGTGACATCCCGGTGATCGGACCGATCCTGTTCAACCAGGACCCGATCGTCTACGGCAGTTACCTCGTCGTACCGCTGGTGTGGTTCATCCTGTTCCGCACCCGGATGGGATTGCTCATCCGCACGGCCGGGGAACGCTCGGAGGCCCTCACCGTGCACGGCATCAGCCCGCGCAAGGTGCGGATCCTCGCGGTAGCGGCCGGCGGATTTCTCGGGGGCGTCGGCGGCGCCCACCTCTCGATCGCGTACACCAATACGTGGTTCGAGAACATGGTCGCCGGGCGCGGCTTCATCGCCGTCGCGCTCGTGATCTTCGCCTCGTGGAGCCCGCTACGCGTCCTCGCAGGGGCCTACCTGTTCGGCGCCGCCCTCGCGCTCGGCCCCGCCCTCCAGGCACGCGGCTTCGCCATCAATCAGTTCGCGCTGCACGTCGTGCCGTTCGTTCTGACGCTCGTCGTTCTCGCCGTGCTCGGCAGGCGCACCATTTCGGCTGCGCCTGCCGAGCTCAAACGGGTGTTCGAGAACGGGCCACCAGATCCCTAGGCCCTCGCCGGACCGGCGGAACACCCGGATGCAGTCCGCTCCACCTTGCACCTCTCTCGCCCTCATCCCGGGTGACAGCCCGGGAGAGAACCGCTTCACTTCCGGCGAGCCGGATGTGAATACACGAAAGGAACACCCATGTCCCAAGTTACCGTACGGCTCGCGAGCGCAGCACTCGCCGCCGCCATCGCCTTCGGGCTCGCGGCGTGCGCGCCCGCAGCCGAGTCCACCGATGCCGGGGACGCCCCGGGCGTCGGAGGCACCGCGATCGGCTTCATCACGGTCGGCCCGAAGGACGACTTCGGCTACAACCAGGCCGTCGTCGAGGCGGCCGAACTTCTCGGTGAGGAGTACCCCGACCTCGAGATCCTGACGGCCGAGAACGTCCCCGAGGACGACAGCGCCGTGACGACGATGGAGCAGATGATCGACCGCGGAGCGAAGATCATCTTCGCCACGAGCTACGGTCACCTCGACGCCGCCGTACAGGTCGCCGAAGCGCACCCGGATGTCGTGGTGGTGCAACAGGGCAACTCGATCGCCGACGAGTTCGGCCCGAACATCGGCACCTACTTCGGCACCGTCTACGAGCCGATGTACCTCGCCGGCATCGCCGCGGGTGCGGCGTCGGAGTCGGGCAAGCTCGGCTACGTCTACGCCTTCCCGATCCCCCAGACGCTGGCCAACATCAGCGCATTCGAGCTCGGCGCAAAGTCGGTGAACCCAGAGGCGAAGACCTACGTGGTCAATACGTCGAACTGGTGTGACCCGGCCAAGCAGGCCGAAGCCGCGAACAGCTTGATCTCACAAGGTGTCGACGTGTTGACGCAACACCAGGACTGCACCAAGACCGTGATCGCAACAGCCGAGGC
>NZ_JANMSQ010000108.1:0-10877 GCF_031389465.1 Pseudolysinimonas sp. | reverse complement strand
CATGTAGTTCACTTCGGACGGCGTCTTGAGCAGGATTTCACCACGCTCGCGGACGGTCGCCAGATCTTCGATCAGCGTGCCGCTGGCATCGACCGTCGCGTTGGCCTGCGCCACCACGAACTCGTTTTCTTCAATCGCCGACAGGTAATCGACCTGGTCGGTGATCTTCGAATCGATCACGCGGCGGAAGGGCGTCTCGATGAAGCCATAGTCATTGGTGCGTGCATACACGGCGAGCGAGTTGATCAGGCCGATGTTCGGGCCTTCCGGGGTCTCGATCGGGCAGACGCGGCCGTAATGGGTCGGATGCACGTCGCGCACTTCGAAGCCGGCGCGCTCGCGCGTCAGGCCGCCCGGTCCAAGTGCCGAGACGCGGCGCTTGTGGGTGACTTCCGAGAGCGGGTTGTTCTGGTCCATGAACTGGCTGAGCTGCGACGTTCCGAAGAACTCCTTGATCGCGGCGACGACGGGGCGCACATTGATCAGGGTCTGCGGGGTGATCGCTTCGATGTCCTGCGTGGTCATGCGCTCGCGAACGACACGCTCCATGCGGGACAGGCCGGTGCGCACCTGGTTCTGGATGAGCTCGCCGACCGCGCGGATGCGACGGTTGCCGAAGTGGTCGATGTCGTCGACGTCGAGACGGATGTCGACCTTCTTGCCGTCGCGAACACCCGGGAGGGTGGTCTGCTCGGCGTGCAGGGCGACGAGGTACTTGATCGTCGCGAGGATGTCCTCGAGCGTCAGCACCGAATCCTTCAGGCCCGCGTCGATCCCGAGCTTGCGGTTGATCTTGTACCGACCAACCTTCGCCAGGTCGTAACGCTTCGGGTTGAAGTAGAAGTTGTCGAGCAGCGCACGCGCGGCCTCGGCGGCAACCTGCTCGCCCGGACGGAGCTTGCGGTAGATGTCCTTCAGCGCCTCCTCCTTGGTGAGGATGGCATCCTTCTCAAGCGTGCCGGCGATCGACTCGTAGCCGGGGAAGGCCGCGAGGATCTCTTCGCTCGTCATGCCGAGCGCCTTGAGGAACACGGTGACCGACTGCTTGCGCTTGCGGTCGATGCGCACGCCCACCTGGTCGCGCTTGTCGATCTCGAACTCGAGCCACGCACCGCGGCTCGGGATGATGCGGGCCGAGTAGATGTCCTTGTCGGAGGTCTTGTCGTTCACGCGCTCGAAGTAGACGCCGGGGCTGCGCACGAGCTGCGAGACGACGACACGCTCGGTGCCGTTGATGATGAACGTGCCCTTCGCGGTCATCAGCGGGAAGTCGCCCATGAACACCGTCTGGGTCTTGATCTCGCCCGTCATGTGGTTCATGAACTCGGCGTTGACGTAGAGCGGAGCAGCGAACGTCTTGCCGCGCTCCTTACACTCGTCGATCGTGTACTTCGGCTCCTCGAGCTCGGGAGCCGAGAACGAGAGCTGCATCGTCTCGCCGAGGTCTTCGATCGGCGAGATCTCTTCGAAGATCTCGTCGAGACCGGTGGTCTCGGGAACGCCCGCGTCGCCGGCGGCCTTCGCGGCTGTCACCCGGGCCTTCCACGCGTCGTTGCCGACCAGCCAGTCGAAGCTCTCGGTCTGCAGGGCCAGAAGATCGGGCACCGTGAGGGTGTCGGCGATCTTGGCGAACGAGAGCCGCGATGCGGTGCGGCCGGTGATGAGGGACTTCTTAGACGTGCGCGCAGCAGCCAAGGGATACAACCTCCGTGAAAGCTCAGGCTTTCAGTTCAGGGTCGGTCGGATGGGTTTTTGCGCCAGAACCCTCTTCAAGCCGACCGCAATATGACGGCGAGAGTGGTTGACAGGCGCAAGGATCAACTATAGGGCTCAACTCGTCGACACGTCCAGCTATTCCTTGACTTCGATCCTCGATGGGTCTATAAGTCCCTCCTCCCCGGCCGCGGAGCGACCGGATGGGAGGATCGAAGGGTGGGTGACATCGCGGAGACGACACTGGCGAGCGGGCTGCACGCGGTCATCCGCGACGACCCGTTCACCCCGGGCAGCTACCTGCTCGTCGTCGACGGAACCCCCCAGTCGCACGTGAACCCCGACCGGCCCGAGGAGCTGTTCTTCGAGTACGTGAACCGCATGGGCCACGTCATCGACCAGCTGCCGGAAGGGCCGCTCACCGCCCTGCACCTCGGGGCGGGCGCACTCACCCTGCCGCGCTACCTCGAGGCGACCCGACCCGGTTCGCGGCAGCAGGTGCTCGAGCTGGAGCGCGGCCTTGTCGACCTCGTGCGCGAGCACCTGCCGTGGTCGAAGGCGGCGAGCATCCGTGTCCGCTACGGCGACGCGCGGGAGGCGCTCACCAAGCTGCCCACCGCGCTTACGGGCACCGCCGACCTCATCGTCGTCGATGTCTTCGGAGGCGCTCGCATTCCGGCGCACGTCACGAGCGTCGAGTTCTACGCCGAGGTCGCAGCGTTCCTCGCGCCCCAGGGCGTGGTGCTCGTCAACGTCGCCGACGGAGGGTCGCTCGCCTTCGCGCGCGGTCAGGGCTCGACCCTCGGTTACGTCTTCGCCGACACCGCGCTGCTCGCCGAATCCGCCGTGCTCAAAGGACGCCGCTACGGCAACTTCGTGTTCGTCGCGTCGAACGACGACCTGCCGATCGAGTGGATGCCGCGGCTGCTCGCGTCGGGACCGCATCCAGCGAGCGTGGTACGCGGCCGCGACCTGCGGGACTGGATCGCAGGAGCGACGATCGTGACCGACGCCTCCTCCACACCGTCGCCGCCACCGGCCCGCAGCATCTTCCAGGTGCGCCCCGGCCGCGGCGACACCGGCCCGACATAGGGTCGGGGCATGCGCCGCATCCTCCCGCTCGTCGCCTTCGCCACGACGCTCGCGCTCGCGGGTTGCGGCATGGCGAACCCGGTGACGGTGCCCGGCACGCCCGCCCCGAAACCGTCGGCGACCGTCGGCCAGGTGCAACCCGCGGGTGCGCCGTTCGATGTGACGACTGGGCTCGCGGCGCCGTGGTCGATCCTGCGCATCTCCGCCGATGACACGCTCATCTCACAGCGTGACGACGGCCGCATCCTCAGTGTCGCTGCCGATCGGTCGCCGGCCGAGGTGGGCGTCGTGCCGGGCGTCGCGTTCGGCGGGGAGGGCGGGCTGCTCGGGCTGGCGTATCTGTCGGCCGATGGCGACGCCTGGGTCTACGCCTACTTCACGGCGGCCGACGACAACCGCATCGTGCGAATGCCCTACGACGACGGTGAGCTCGGCGAACCGGAGGTCGTGCTCACCGGGATCGCGAAGGCCGGCAACCACAACGGCGGTCGCATTGCGTTCGGTCCCGACGGCATGCTCTACGCGACCGTCGGCGATGCCGCAGTGCCCGACCTCTCGCAAGACCCGGCATCGCTGAACGGCAAGATCCTGCGGATGACTCCCGAGGGCGACGTTCCCGACGACAACCCGACCGAGGGCTCACTCGTCTACTCCCTCGGGCACCGCAACCCGCAGGGCATCGCCTGGGATGCCGACGGGCAGCTCTGGGCAGCCGAGTTCGGGCAGAACACCTGGGACGAGTTCAACCGCATCGATCCGGGCGCGAACTACGGTTGGCCGGTCGTCGAGGGGCAGACCGGCGACCCCCGGTTCGTCGATCCGGTGTTGCAGTGGGCGACCTCCGACGCGAGCCCGAGCGGACTGGCCTATGTCGACGGAACCTTCTTCCTTGCGGCACTCCGCGGGGAGCGGGTGTGGGCGATCTACGTGGGTGACGATGGCTCCGCTGGAGCGACCCCGTGGTTCGTCGGAGAGTTCGGACGTATCCGGGATGTCGCAGCCGGCCCCGACGGGAGTCTCTGGTTCCTCACCAACAACACTGACGGGCGCGGCGACCCGCGCGACGGCGACGACCGTCTCATGCAGGTGCGGCTCGTACCGCTCGAAGAAGGCTAGGCATGGCCGATCTCGATCGCGTGCGGCGATGGGCGGATGCCCTCATCGCGTTGCACCTCGACGCAGGCTGGACCTTCGGGTTCGACCACGCGCGCACCCGGGCGGGGCTGTGCGACTACCGCGCGAAGCGCATCACGGTCTCGCGGCACCTCGCCGGGCGATACGAAGACGACGAGATCCACCAGGTGCTCCTGCACGAGGTGGCGCACGCACTCGCCGGGCCTGGGGCGGGGCACGGGCCGCGCTGGAAGAAGGTCGCCGCGGAACTCGGCTACGAAGGCAAGCGGCTGCATGGCGGCGCGATCGCCGACGACCTTGCGACCTGGATCGGCACCTGCCCGAACGGGCACGTGCACTACCGGTACCGCAAGCCGGCTCGGGCCCTGTCGTGCGCGAAGTGTTCGCGAAAGTTCGACACGCGATTCCAGATCGCCTGGCTCCACCGCGACGAAGCCGGTAACCGGCACACTGAGTTACATGAATCCGAGCTGCAAGGCGGCTGAGTGAGCACCGGGCAATGGCTGATCGCTCCGGAAGGCGTCAGCTGGTTCTTCGACGCCGGAGCCGACAGCCTCGATTTCGCGTCGGCGCCCGAGCCCGTGCACGCCCGCGACCTTGCCGAGTGGCTCGCCGCCCGCTACGAGCGACTGGATGCCACCGAGGCATCCGACCGCGACCTGACCGACGCGCTGGGTCTGCGCGCCGCGATCGACCGGCTCGCGACCGCAGCCGCCGACCGACAGTCGCTCGACCCCGACGACGTCGACACGATCAACCTGTTCGGCGCGACCCCCGACATCCCGCCCGCCCTCGCCGGCGGACGGCGACAGGCCGGAGCCGGGCGCATCCGCATCGGGCAAGCTCTCTCGACCCTCGCGCGCGACGCGATCACGATCCTGTCGGTCGAGCCCGAGCGCATCCGGCGGTGCGACGCCGACGACTGCCGCCGGGTCTTCCGCGACGAGTCGCGCACCGCGAACCGCCGTTGGTGTTCGATGCAACGCTGTGGCAATCGCGCGAAAGTGCGGGCGCATCGCGCCAGGCAGGCGGCTAGCTCAGCTCCCGGGCGCTGACGCCCAGTTCCTCCTGCCGCTGGAGGCACCACTGCGCAAACTCCGCCGCCTCGGCGAGCGCCGTCACCCTCGCGCCGGGAGGAACGGGCTCGGAACCGATCTCGTCGATCCAGGCCACGACATCCGCGTCGACAGCGACGCCCCACTCGAAACGCACCTGGTAACTCGTCTGACTGCGGGGCGCTGCCTCTTTCACGGATCGAGGCTAGCGGCGCAGACTGGGGGTCATGCGCGTGGTCCTTCGGCTCGAACTCGACGCCTACCCCGACGAGGTGTGGGCGATGTTGCAGGACCCGATCGCGCTCGGCGAGGTGGTCGCGCCGCTGATCGAGATCGAACCGGTCGGACACCGGCGATTTCCGCCGACCTGGAATTCCGGCGATCACCTGGTGCGCCTGCGGGTGTTCGGCATCCTGCCCCTCGGTGACCAGCGCATCCGGCTGTCGACGTCGCGGCGGGGCGGGGCACGGATCCTCGAGGATTCCGGCGGGCCGGTCTCGGGCGCGATCGGGCTCGTCAGGCACTGGCGGCACCGGATGGCGGTCTCACCGCTGCCGGACGGCCGAACCCTCTACCGCGACCGACTCGACATCTCCGCGGGAGTGGTGACCCCGTTCGTCTGGATCGGGGCGTGGGCGCTCTGGCAGTTCCGGGCCGTCGGCATTCGACGGGTCGCCGTCGCTCGCACGCACCGCAGGTGAGCCGCACCGCCCCGCGACTTGGGACGAAGTCGCGGGGCGGGCTCACCTAGGGAGAGTCTGAGGACTACCTAGGGCGGCTCGCGCCGAATAGCCACGCTACGTCGAGCACAGCAGGGTGTCACCGACCCAGTTCGGGGTGCGACTCAGGCCAGAACCCCCACCGACGCCAGGGCCGCGCGCAACAGGGTGCCGCGTCCGCCTTCCATCTCGGCGTGGATCTGCGGCGACGACGCCTCGGCGGGTGTCATCCACGACAGTTCGAGGGCATCCTGCCGGGGCTCGCAGGTACCCGTAACCGGCACCACGTAGGCGAGCGACACGGAGTGCTGTCGTTCGTCGTGAAAGGGGCTCAGCCCGGGGATCGGAAAGTACTCGGCGACCTGGAACGGCAGCGGGCTCGCCGGCAACTGCGGGAACGCGATCGGCCCGAGATCCTTCTCAAGGTGACGGAAGAGGGCATCCCGAATCGTCTCGCCGAACATCACCCGCCCCGACACGACGGTGCGCGTGATCGCGCCCTGCGGGTTCGCGCGCAACAACAGCCCGACGCTCGTGACCACGCCCATCCCGTCGACCCGCACCGGCACCGCCTCGACGTACAGCAGCGGGATGCGGCGCCGCACCTCGGCCAACTCCTCGTCGGAGAGCCAGGACGAGTTCGGGTCGGGTGTGCCCACAGAGCTCATGCTCCCCATTGTTGCTGCCTCTCGGCTATTTGCCCGAAATGGCTGACCTTCGTTGCGAAAGGTCAGCCATTTCGGGCAGATAGCCTCGTGAGATGCCGATCGACCCCGAGCACGTGATGTGGAGCAGCCCGGAGCGCGAGCGCGCGGGGCGGCCTCACCTGATCCTGTTGCACGGCTACGGCAGCCACGAAGGGGACCTCTTCCAACTCGCGCCGTACCTGCCGCTGAACTTCGTGATCGCCGCACCCCGCGCGCCGCTGCCGCACCCGATGGGGATCGGCTACTCGTGGTTCCCGCTCGATGACGGGATCGAGGGGACCGACGTCGACCAGGCCGCCGATGAACTCGCCGACTGGATCGAGGAGATTGCGGGCAAGGCGTCGCGGGTCGGCATCCTCGGGTTCTCGCAGGGCGGATGCGTGGGACTTCAGGTGCTGCGCCGTCGGCCGCGGGTCGCTGACGCCCTCGTCATGCTCGCCAGCGCGCGGCATCCCGAGGACGATCCGGGTGACGCCACGATGGCCGCCCGTCGGCCGCCGGTGTTCTCGGGGCGCGGCACCGCCGACGAGGTCATCCCGGCCTGGCGGTTCGCGGATACCGCCGACTGGTTGCCGGAGCACTCGCGCCTCACCGAGCGCATCTATGAGGGCCTCGGGCACTCCGTGTCAGATGCCGTGCTTCAGGATGTCGTCGCCTTCCTCGACGTCGAGTTCGGCTGACCTCGGCTGACGAACCCGGGCGGTTGACGGCGGTTCCGACGAGGATGTGAGGATGCACGCTGCGCTCGAGCGCTTCACTCCCGCCACTCGGGAGTGGTTCTCGGGCGCGTTCCCTGAGCCGACTCCGGCGCAGTCCGGGGCGTGGGAGGCGATCGCGTCGGGGCGTCACGCGCTCGTCGTCGCGCCGACCGGATCCGGCAAGACCCTGAGCGCATTCCTCTGGTCACTGGACCGGCTTGCGGCGACCTCGAAGCCCGACGACCCGAAGCGCCGCACCCGCGTTCTGTATATCTCGCCGCTCAAGGCGCTCGGCGTCGACGTGGAGCGCAACCTGCGGGCGCCGCTCGTCGGCATCTCGGCGACGGGTCGGCGTCTGGGCCAGGAGGTTCCGCCGATCGCCGTCGGGGTGCGCTCGGGCGACACCACCTCCGCCGACCGGCGCCTGCTGCAACGCGAGCCTCCCGACATCCTCATCACGACGCCCGAGTCGCTCTACCTGATGCTCACGAGCGCCGCCCGCGAGACCCTCACCGGTGTCGAGACGGTGATCGTCGACGAGATCCACGCGGTGGCGGCGTCGAAGCGCGGCGCGCACCTCGCGGTCACGCTCGAACGATTGGATGCCCTCCTCGAGACGCCTGCGCAACGCATCGGGCTCTCGGCGACGGTGCGCCCCATCGAGGAGGTGGCACGATTCCTCGGCGGTGTCGCGCCGGTGACGATCGTGCAGCCTCCCGCGGCGAAGACCTTCGACCTGCGGGTCGTCGTGCCGGTTGAGGACATGACCGAGCTCGGGGTTCGGTCGACCGAGCCGGTGGCACCGGGTCCGGGTGAACCCGAAGAGACCGGGCTGCAGTCGGCCGGTTCGATCTGGCCCCACGTCGATCGGGCCGTCGTCGAGCAAGTGCTCGAGCACCGGTCGACGATCGTGTTCGTCAACTCGCGCCGCCTCGCCGAACGCATCACGGCATCCATGAACGACGTCTACGCCGAGATCGCTGAGGGCCTCGTCCTCAGCGGGTCGAGTGCCGCCGAAGGCGGTGTATCGAGACCGCCCGCACACGTCATGGGCCAGTCGGGAGCGACCACGGGTGCACCGCCGGTGTTGGCGCGCGCGCACCACGGCTCCGTCAGCAAGGAGCAGCGTGCCGAGATCGAGGATGCGCTCAAGTCGGGCACTCTGCGCTGCGTCGTGGCGACCAGTTCGCTCGAACTCGGCATCGACATGGGTGCCGTCGACCTGGTCATCCAGGTCGAGACCCCGCCCTCCGTCGCGTCGGGTCTGCAGCGGGTTGGGCGCGCCGGGCACCAGGTGGGCGAGATCTCGAAGGGCGTGCTCTTCCCCAAGCACCGGGCCGACCTGCTCGGCACGACGGTGGTGAGCGAGCGGATGCGTACCGGGCTGATCGAGGCGATCGCGGTGCCGCAGAATCCGCTCGACATCCTCGCCCAGCAAACGGTCGCCGCCGTCGCGCTCGACACGATCGAGGTCGAGGAGTGGTTTGAAACCGTGCGGCGTTCGGCACCGTTCGCGACGCTCCCCCGCAGCGCGTACGAGGCGACCCTCGACCTGCTCGCCGGGCGCTATCCGTCGGATGAGTTCGCCGAACTGCGCCCGCGCATCGTCTGGGACCGCGTTGCCGGCACGATCGCTGGGCGTCCCGGGGCGCAGCGGCTGGCCGTCACCAGCGGCGGCACGATTCCCGATCGGGGGATGTTCGGCGTCTTCATCGTCGGCACCGAAGATGGCGCGAGAAGAGTGGGGGAACTCGACGAAGAAATGGTCTACGAGTCGCGCGTCGCGGATGTCATCGCCCTCGGGGCGACGAGCTGGCGTATCGAAGAGATCACCTCCGACCGGGTACTCGTGACCCCGGCGTTCGGGCAACCCGGCCGCGTGCCGTTCTGGAAGGGCGACGGACTCGGCCGCCCCGCGGAACTCGGCCAGGCGATCGGGGCGTTCACGAAAGACCTGGCGGCAAAACCGAAGGGCATCGAAGACCGGCTGCGCGCGAGTGGTCTCGACGAGTGGGCCGTGCAGAACCTGATCCGGTTCGTCGAGGAACAGAAGCAGGCGACCGGCACGGTGCCGACTGACACGACCCTGCTCGTCGAACGGTTCCGCGACGAGCTCGGCGACTGGCGGGTCGTGCTGCACTCTCCTTACGGGATGCCGGTACACGCCCCGTGGGCCCTCGCGGTCTCGGCCCGCATCCGCGAACGCCTCGGGGTGGAAGGGTCGGCGATGGCGGGCGATGACGGCATCGTCGTGCGACTGCCCGAGACGGATGCCGACCCGCCCGGCGCCGAACTGTTCCTGTTCGAGCGGGAGGAGCTCGAAGAGCTGGTGACCCTCGAAGTCGGTGGGTCGGCGCTGTTCGCCTCGCGATTCCGCGAGAACGCCGCGCGTGCCCTGCTGCTCCCCCGTTACAACCCGGGCCGCCGCAACCCGCTCTGGCAGCAGCGGCAGCGCAGCGCACAGCTGCTGGATGTCGCGCGCAAGTACCCGACGTTCCCGATCATCCTCGAGACGGTGCGCGAGGTGCTGCAAGACGTCTACGACCTCCCCGCCCTGGCAGAGCTGACGACCAACATCGCGAACCGCTCCGTGCGCCTCATGGAAGTCGAGACGACATCCCCGTCGCCCTTCGCCCGCAGCCTGCTGTTCGGCTACGTCGCCGCGTTCATGTACGAGGGGGACTCCCCGCTCGCCGAGCGCCGCGCCGCCGCCCTCTCCCTCGACCCGACGCTGCTCGCCGAACTGCTCGGCCGCGCCGAGCTACGCGAACTGCTCGACCCGAAGGTGATCGAGCGGACCGAACTCGAACTGCAACGCCTCGACCCCGAACGCCACGCGAAGGATGTCGAGGGCCTGGTCGACCTGCTCCGCCTCCTCGGCCCCCTCAGCACGGCCGAGCTCGCCCTCCGCACCACCCCACGCCTAGATCCAGCCGCGCGCAGTCAGACCCAGATCGAAGGGGGTCCGACCGCGCCGGGCTGGATCAAAGCAGAGATCGAACGCCTCGCACGCAGCAACCGGGTGATCCGCGCGACGATCGCGGGCGATGCCCGCTGGGCGGTCGTCGAGGATGCCAGTCGGTTGCGGGATGCGCTCGGGGTGCCGCTGCCCATCGGGGTGCCGACGGCGTTCCTCGATCCGGTCGACGATCCGGTCGGCGATCTCGTATCGCGGTACGTCCGCACCCACGGACCCTTCACCGCGCAGGATGCCGCCGACCGGCTCGGACTCGGCGTCGCCGTGGTAACCGACGTGTTGCGCCGCTTCGCGGCCGACCGTCGCGTTGTCGAGGGCGAGTTCCGCCCGGGGGCCACGGGGATCGAGTGGGTGGATGCCGAGATCCTGCGTCGACTGCGGCGGCGCTCGCTCGCGGCCCTGCGCTCCGAAGTCGAGCCGGTGCCGCAGCGCGCGCTCGGCCGGTTCCTACCGACCTGGCATCGCTTCGGCGATCTGCGCGGAGTCGACGGGCTCGTGGCCGCGATCGACCAACTCGCCGGGGTGGCCCTGCCGGCGAGCACGTGGGAGAGCATGGTGCTGCCGAGCCGGGTGCGCGACTACAGCCCTTCGATGCTCGATGGGTTGACGACATCCGGTGAAGTGCTCTGGTCGGGTCGTGGTGAGCTTCCGGGCGGCGACGGCTGGGTCGCGCTGCACCTCGCAGATGCGGCACCCCTCACCGTGTTCGAGCCGAACTTCAGCGAGCAGGGCGACCTGCACGGGCGCGTCATCGACGTCCTCGCCGGCGGTGGGGCGTTTTT
>NZ_JANMSQ010000049.1:0-3241 GCF_031389465.1 Pseudolysinimonas sp. | reverse complement strand
CCCCTGCTGGTGCTGAGCGTCGCGATCGTGCTGGAGAGCTTCTCGCTGCGCACGGCCGTCATCGAAGCGAACAAGGCGCGTGGCGACCAGAGCCTGGTCTCCTTCATCCGGCACGCGAAGCAACCCGAGCTGCCCGTCATCCTCCTCGAAGACATCGCTGCCCTCATCGGCCTGGTGTTCGCGTTTGCGGGCGTCGGGCTCTCGCTGCTCACCGGTAACGTCATTTGGGACGCCATCGGCACGATCGCGATCGGCGTGCTGCTGATCGGTGTCGCGGTGATCCTCGGCATCGAGACGAAGAGCCTGCTGATCGGCGAGGGAGCGTCGCGTGCCGATGTCGAGAAGATCCGCAAGGCTTTCAATGACCACCCCAAGGTCGAGGCGATCATCCACATGAAGACCCTCTACCTCGGACCCGACGAGTTGATGGTCGCCGCGAAGGTCGCCGTGCCGAAGTCGACCAGGGCGACGGATCTCGCGAAGGCGATCAACGAGATCGAGTTGGCGGTGCGTGAGGCCGTTCCGCTCGCCCGCGTGATCTACATCGAGCCCGACATCTACGTCGCCGGGTCGAACACCTCCACCGACGCGATCGTCATCCCGGGCCACGACTAACCGGGCCACGACTAACCCGCCGTCGACCGCGGCACCTGCGAGAATCGCGTCATGGAATCGCTTGACATCGTTCGCCACGTCGTACTCGCCGTGCACTTCCTCGGCCTCGCCGCCATCGTCGGCGCCTTCTTCGTTCAGATGCGAGCCACAGACGGCTTCGCCACCGGGGTTGTGCTCACCGGCGCGATCACCCAGGTGGTCACCGGTCTCGCGCTCGTCGGACTGCGCCAGGCGAGCGACCTCGAGGTCGACAACACCAAGATCGCCGTGAAACTCGGAATCGCGCTCGTCGTGCTGGTCGCCGCGATCGTCGCCCACGTGCAGCGACGGCGCGGCGGGAAGGTGAAACCGGCCTTCCACACCGCCGGCGGGCTTGCCATCGTCAACGTGCTGGTCGCGGTGCTCTGGCCGTAGCGAAGAACTCCCGCAGCAACGCCGAGCTCTCGTCGGCAAGCACATCGGGCACAACTTCGACGCGGTGGGGGAGACGCCGGTCGCGCAGCAGGTCGTAGACGCTCCCGGCGGCACCGGCTTTCTCGTCCCACGCGCCGAACACGACGCGAGGAATGCGGGCCGCGAGGATCGCGCCGGCGCAGAGCACGCACGGCTCGAGCGTCACGACGAGGGTCGTTCCGGTGAGGTGCCAGTCATCGCGAACTTCCGCGGCCCGGCGGATCGCGACGACCTCGGCGTGCGCCGTCGGGTCCTGATGCTTCTCGCGTTCGTTGCGACCGTGCGCGAGCACCGTGCCATCGGCATCCAGAATCACCGCTCCCACCGGTACATCGCCCGTCGCGAGGGCGAGTTCGGCCTCCGCGAGGGCGAGACGCATCGCGGCCTGATCGGAGGTGGGGGTGGGCTCGATAGCATCGACCCTATGCGCTTGCACGTGGCCGACCACCCGCTCATCACGCACAAGTTGACGGTGCTTCGCGACGTCAAGACGCCGTCGCCGGTGTTCCGCTCGCTCGTCGAAGAGCTGGTGACGCTTCTCGCCTACGAGGCGACCCGCAATGTGCGCACGCACGCCGTCGAGGTGACGACTCCGGTGGCGCAGGCCCACGGCCTCGCGATCAGCGAACCCCGCCCGCTCGTGGTGCCGATCCTGCGGGCCGGCCTCGGGATGCTGGAGGGCATGGTCAAGCTCGTCCCGACTGCTGAGGTCGGCTTCCTCGGCATGATGCGCGACGAGGAGACCCTGCAGCCGACGACCTACGCGAATCGGTTGCCCGACGATCTCTCCGACCGGCAGTGTTTCGTCCTCGACCCGATGCTCGCCACGGGGGGATCGCTGAGCGCCGCCATCCAGTTCCTGTTCGACCGCGGCGCTGTCGACGTCACGGCGATCTGCCTGCTCGGCGCGCCCGAGGGCGTCGAGCATGTGCGACAGGCCACCGAAGGGCGTGACGTGACGGTCGTGCTGGGCGCGCTCGACGAGAAGCTCAACGAGGTCGGCTACATCGTTCCGGGCCTCGGCGACGCCGGCGACCGGCTCTACGGGCTGGTCTGAAGGCGTAACGAAACGTCGCAAGGTTGCGAAGCGTTACGCCGGTGAGTCAGAC
Organism: Pseudolysinimonas sp.; assembly: GCF_031389465.1. Classification (GTDB taxonomy): domain Bacteria; phylum Actinomycetota; class Actinomycetes; order Actinomycetales; family Microbacteriaceae; genus Pseudolysinimonas_A. The sequence goes on along the minus strand of NZ_JANMSQ010000049.1, from coordinate 1,064 downwards.
TTCTGGGCATGACCGGTTCTTCGCGCGCTCTGACCTCCCTCGAGGTGATGAGGGTGCGTGCGGTCATGTGTTGTCGAATGTGTGCGTAGCAGACGCCCTCCCCGAGTTCCCTGTGCCTGTGCAGCGTGAACTCCCCCGGCCCCGGATCCCCGGTTCCGCCGGACGCATCTGGCCCACACACTTCGAGGCGGTTCGCGATGGATGACCCCACGCCGCCTCCTTCCGACCAAGGATTCGACACCATGTCTCTCGCAACGCTCTCTCAGCTCCACCCCGCCGTCCGTCCCGCACCGACGGCGACGACGCCCGAGCCCACCGCCCCGGTCACGCGCATCCGTGCCGTTCCCGAGGGGACCGAAGCTCGCGGCTTCGCCCTCTACGTCGGCATCGACGAGGCGAAAGCCGAGGCGGCCGGCACCGATCTGCCACGCATCGTCGAGGCGGTCAAGCGGCTGCTCGCCGAGACCGTACCCGGCGCCGAGACCTACGCCTCCGTCGCGCTCGCCCCGATCGGCGCGGGCGGCCGCGATGTGGATGTCGTGCGCCTCGCCCTGCAGGATCCGGCGGCGCTCGCGAAGCACCGTCAAGCGACCGTCACCGAGAAGCCCGAGCCGAAGGGCGGGGTCGTGATCGACATCTCGCGCAAGCGCGTGCTGCTCGACGGCGACACCGCGCCGCTCACCTACAAGGAGTTCGAGCTGCTGCAGTTCCTCGTGCTGCGCGAGGGCCGCACGATCGACCGCGCCGAGATCATCTCGACGCTGTGGGGCGAGACCGACGACGAGGAAACGCCGAACGAACGCACGATCGACGTGCACGTGCGGCGGCTGCGCAGCAAGCTCGGAGCCTACGAAGACATCGTGCGTACCGTGCGCGGTGCGGGCTACCGCTTCGACCGGCACGCCGACGTCACGATCCGCTACGCGTCGACGCCCTCACCCGACGTCTTCTGAGCGGCTCCGGCGCTCGGTTCAGACGGCGGGGACGATGCGGATGTCGCGCACGGCGCCACCGTCGAGGGCGGCCAACGAGAGCTGGTACGCCTCGCTCTCATACGCGGCGAC
>NZ_JANMSQ010000048.1:0-7800 GCF_031389465.1 Pseudolysinimonas sp. | reverse complement strand
CTCAATGAGGGCGAGAAGGTCCAGTACGACGTCGCTCAGGGCCCGAAGGGTCCTCAGGCGTCGAACATCCAGCAGGGCTGACCCTCACCAGGATCGTCCCGCTTACCGAACGAACCCCGCCCACTGAGGTGGACGGGGTTCGTTCGGTAAGCGGGACGATCCTGGTGAGGATCAGCCCTGCTGGATGTTCGACGCCTGGGGACCCTTGGGGCCCTGTGCGACGTCGTACTGGACCTTCTCGCCCTCATTGAGGTCGCGACGCCCACTGCCCGCGATCGCGCTGAAGTGCGCGAACACGTCGGGGGTGCCGTCGTCAGGGGCGATGAAGCCAAAGCCCTTGTCGGCGTTGAACCACTTAACGGTTCCAGTTGCCATGATGTTGTTCTTCTCTCTACTGCGGTAAATCCTGGTCGAAGTGACCAGGGTCCGGTCGAACTGACCGGGTCAGGTGCGTCGGTATTGACCGATCACCGGACAGGCGAAGGGGTCGCGCGCGAAGCGCCCGACCCGGTTGAGGTACCCGACGACGGCCACGTAGGCGGCCGGGATCGAGGTCTCGGTATAGGGGATGTCGAGGGTGTGGCAGTGCTCGCGCACGATGCGCCGCGTCTTCGCGAGGTGCACCCGGGCCATGTTCGGGAACAGGTGGTGTTCGACCTGGTAGTTGAGCCCACCGTAGATCGCGCTTGCGAAGAACCCACCGCGGATGTTGCGGGAGGTGAGCACCTGCTTGGTGAAGAAGTCGAGTTTCGCTTCGCGTTCGATGATCGGCATGCCGACATGGTTCACCGCGAACGCCGCCCCCATGTACAGGCCGAAGACGGCGATCTTCACGCCGAGGAAGGCGAACGCCAAGCCGAGCGGCAGGAACCAGAACGCTGCTCCAAAGACGATCGCGAACCGGAGCGTCATCATCCCGAGTTCGAAGTAGCGGCCCTTGACCCCGCGTCGGGTAAGCAGCCACTGGTACGACTGCACGTAAAGGTTGAGCCCTTCGAGCAGCAGCAGCGGAAAGAACAGCCAGCCCTGGCGGCGGTTCACGAACGCAAGGAAGCCGCGAGCGTTCGCGGCCTTCTCTTCGGTGAAGGCGACGATGCTGCCCGCGATGTCGGGGTCGCGATCAACCTGGTTAGGGTTCGCGTGGTGGCGGGTGTGCTTGTTCATCCACCACGAGTAGCTCATGCCCACGAGCAGAGTGCCGACGAGTCGGCCCAGCGCATCGTTCGCCGGACCGGAGTCGAGCACCTGCCGGTGCGCGGCCTCGTGCGAGACGAAGGCGAACTGCGTGAACAGGATGCCGAGGGCAGCGGCGATCAACAGTTGCAGCCAGGTGTCGCCGAGCAGGACGAAGCCGACACCCGAGGCGACCAGCGCGAGGCCGAGGCCGGTCATCAGGGTGAGGTAGAACCAGCGTGCGCGCCGTAGCAGACCGGACTCGCGAATGACGTGAGCAACGGCAGTGAACTGGCGGATCGGATCGACCTTCGCAGCTGTGCGAGGGGAGGTGGCACGGATCGGCCCGAGGGATGCGGCGCCCGTCGGGGCGGCGGGGTTCGAGATGTGCGATCCATCCAATTGTCTGCCACCGGTTGCAGGTGGTGGCCACTTGTTCGCCAAAGGCAGACGCCGATCGCTGTCAACAGCCTAGGGGGTCGTACTGGGAATCTGCCCTTCTGCGGCAAGATCATCATGTGAACGATCACGCGCCCGACCGGGTCGACCCCGAACTGGGTCGTGGCCGGGCCCCGAACATCCGTGATGTCGCCCGATTGGCCGGGGTGTCCTACCAGACGGTGTCGCGCGTGCTCAACGATCACCCCAGCATCCGCGACTCCACCCGCGACCGCGTGCTGGAGGTCATCGCCGAGACCGGTTACCGTCCCAACCCGGCGGCTCGGGCGCTCGTCACGAGCCGATCGCGCACGATCGGGGTGCTCACCTCGCAGAGTTTTCAGTACGGCCCTGCGACGAGCATCGCGGCGATCGAAATCGCTGCCCGGGATGCCGGCTATCGGTTGAGCGTCACGTCAATCGCGACCACGGATGTGACGTCGATTCGCGCGGCGCTTGACTATCTGATGAGTCAGTCCGTCGAGGCCCTCGTCGTGATCGCCCCGCAGCAGCGGGTGCTCGAGGTGATTGCCGAGATCGCGCCCGACGTGCCGTATGTCACCCTGCAGACCGCCGACATCGCCGACGGCCACGGGATGTCGGCCGACCAGACGCTGGGCGCTCGGCTCGCCACTCGGCACCTGATCGAGCTCGGGCATACCGAGATCATGCACATCTCGGGGCCGCAGGACTGGATCGAAGCCGAGGCGAGGATGCAGGGCTACCTCGACGAGCTCAACGCCGCCGATCTGCGCACGCGCGCCCCGATCCTCGGCGACTGGAGCGCGCACTTCGGGTACTACGCAGGCCTCGAGCTATTGCGGTTTCGCGACTTCTCGGCAGTGTTTGCGAGCAACGACCAGATGGCGCTGGGGTTCATGCACGCCTGTCGCGAGCTGGAGCTGCGCATCCCCGAAGACATCAGCCTGGTGGGCTTCGACGACATCCCGGAGTCGGCGCACTTCGCCCCGCCGCTGACGACGGTTCGCCAGAACTTCGACGAAATCGGGCGCCGCGCGGTGGCTCTGTTGCTCGCGGAGTTGCGTGGCGGAGCACCGGATCACGACCTCGTCGTCCCCGAGCTGATCGTGCGGCAGTCGACGGCGCCGCCGCCGGAGTCGATGCGCAACTGACCCGAAAAGGGTCACGTTCCGGTCACGACTCTGGGAAGCGGTTTGCGAATGTGACCGTTTCGTGTCTAGCATGAGCCGTCTCGTGTGACCGGTCACATGGCCCGCGAGGCGAGCACGGTCAGACAACGACGATGGAGTCACAGCGGTGGTTGAGCGGCAGACGATGCGCACGGGGATTCCCGGTGCCTCGACCGACTTCACCCCCGAGCTCCAAGTCACCATCGCCCGGGTTCGCGAAGAAGTCTCAGCCCTCCACGACGAGCTCGTGCGGTACGGGCTCGTCGTCTGGACCGGCGGCAACGTCTCGGCCCGCGTGCCCGGAGCCGACCTCTTCGTCATCAAGCCGAGCGGCGTCGCGTACGATGACCTCGCTCCGGCGAACATGATTCTCTGCGACTTCGACGGCGCGGTCATCCCTGACACCCCCGGCGCCGACCGGTCCCCCTCGAGCGACACCGCCGCCCACGCCCACGTCTATCGGCACATGCCGCAGGTCGGCGGGGTCGTGCACACGCACTCGCCGTACGCCACCGCGTGGGCCGCGCGCGGCGAGCCCATCCCGTGCGTCCTCACTGCGATTGCCGACGAGTTCGGCGGCGAGATTCCGGTCGGCCCCTTCGCGGTCATCGGGGACGCCTCGATCGGTGAAGGCATCGTGTCGACGCTCACCGGCCATCGCTCGCGCGCGGTGCTGATGCAGGGCCACGGGCCGTTCACGATCGGCTCCGACGCGCGCGACGCGGTCAAAGCCGCCGTCATGGTCGAAGATGCGGCGCGCACCGTGCACCTCGCCCGCCAGCTCGGCGAGCTGTTGCCGATTCCCGCCCCCGCGATCGATGGACTGTTCGCGCGCTACCAAAACGTCTACGGACAGACCCCCGACGGGGAGCTGTCATGACCACAGGACTCACCGGGCAACAGCCCGGACGAGAGGACCGGCTTTCATGGACGAAGCCGGACATTGCACTAATGACAATGGCGTCCATTCAGAAAGGAATCACACAGTGAAGATGCGAAGTGTGCTCGCAGTCGTCGCTTCTGCTGCCCTCGCGCTCGGCCTTGCGGCCTGCGCCCCGGCAGCAGATGGCGGCGGAGAAGGCGAAGGCGGTCTCGTCGGGATCGCTATGCCCACCCGCTCCTCGGAGCGTTGGATCCAGGACGGCGACGCCCTCAAGGCTCAGTTCGAGGAGGCCGGTTACACGGTCGACCTTCAGTACGCCGAGGACGACATCCCGACCCAGGTCAGCCAGATCGAGAACATGGTCACCAAGGGTGCTGTCGCGCTCGTGGTCGCCGCGATCGACGGCACCACCCTCACCAACGTGCTTGAAGAGGCCGCCAGCCAGGATGTCGTCGTCATCGCGTACGACCGCCTGCTGCGCGAAACCGAAGCGGTGAGCTACTACGCCACGTTCGACAACTTCAAGGTCGGACAGCAGCAGGCGTGGTCGGTGCTCAACGGGCTCGGCCTGACCGAGCTCGACGGCACCCCGATCGCGGACGCTCCTGCCGGACCGTTCAACATCGAACTGTTCGCCGGCTCGCTCGACGACAACAACGCGTTCTTCTTCTTCGACGGTGCGATGGATGTTCTCCAGCCGCTGATCGACGACGGAACGCTCGTCGTGAAGTCGGGTCAGACCGACATCGAGCAGGTCGCCACGCTCCGCTGGGACGGTGAAACCGCCCAGAGCCGCATGGAGGACATCCTCGCGCAGTTCTACACCGACGGTTCCACGGTCAACGCCGTGCTGTCGCCCTACGACGGCATCAGCCGTGGCATCATCTCGGCTCTGACCGACGCTGGCTACGCGCTGGGCGCCGGCTGGCCGATCATCTCGGGCCAGGATGCCGAGCTCGACAGTGTCAAGGCGATCATCGCGGGTGAGCAGTACGCGACGATCTTCAAGGACACGCGTGAGCTCGCCGCCAAGGCCGCCGAGATGACGATCGCCGCCCTCAGTGGTGACGAGCCGGAAATCAACGACACCGAGACGTACGACAACGGGGTGAAGGTTGTTCCTTCCTACCTCCTCGAGCCGTACATCGTGGTCGCGGACAACATCACCGAGCAGCTGGTCGACAGCGGCTACTGGACCGAAGAGGAGATCAACGGCTAAGTCCGTTACCTCTTCACCACTGCCGGTGGGGGGAGCTACGCTCCCCCCACCGGCAGTATCCCGAACACCGTCGTTTTTGTAGAAAGCTGGTCGGATCGCGATGGCGAACACCCTCCTCGAGATGAGTGACATCACCAAGACGTTCCCGGGCGTGAAAGCCCTTCAGGACGTGACCCTCGAGGTCGAGCGTGGCGAAGTACACGCGATCTGCGGCGAGAACGGCGCCGGCAAATCGACCCTCATGAAGGTGCTCTCCGGCGTCTACCCGCACGGCAGCTATGACGGCTCAATCGTGTTCGAGGGCCGCGAGATGAACTTCCGCACCCTGCGCGACAGCGAAGCCGAAGGCATCGTCATCATTCACCAGGAGCTCGCGCTCAGCCCCTACCTGTCGATCGCGGAGAACATTTTCCTCAACAACGAGGTGAAGGGTCGCTTCGGCCTCATTGACTGGAACAAGGCGAACCAAGAGGCGAAGAAGCTCCTCGCCCGGGTCGGGCTGAACGAGAACCCGACCACCAAGATCCGCGACATCGGCGTCGGCAAGCAACAGCTGGTCGAGATCGCGAAGGCGCTGAGCAAGCGCGTCAAACTGCTCATCCTCGACGAGCCCACCGCAGCGCTCAACGACGAAGACTCCGATCACCTGCTCGACCTGATCCTGCATCTCAAGGGTCAGGGCATCACGAGCATCATCATCAGCCACAAGCTCAACGAGATCAAAAAGGTCGCCGACCGCGTGACGGTGATCCGCGACGGCAAGGCCATCGAGACGATCGCCAAGACCGACGTGACCGAAGACCGCATCATCAAAGACATGGTCGGTCGCGACCTCGAGCACCGCTATCCCGACCACACCCCGCACATCGGCGAGGAGGTGCTGCGCGTCGAAGACTGGACGGTCCACCACCCGCAAGACCCGAGCCGGGTGGTCGTCGACAATGTCGACCTCACCGTGCGGGCCGGCGAGATCGTCGGCATTGCCGGGCTGATGGGCGCGGGTCGCACCGAGTTCGCGATGAGCGTCTTCGGTCGCTCCTACGGCACCCGTATCTCGGGCAAAGTGTTCAAGAACGGGCGGGAGATCCGCATCCGCAATGTTGCCGAAGCGATCGATCACGGCATCGCCTACGCCACCGAAGACCGCAAGTACTACGGGCTCAACCTCATCGAGGACATCAAGCGCAACATCTCCGTTGCGTCGCTGAAGAAGCTGTCGAGCGGCGGATTGGTCAACGACGGAGAAGAGTTCAAGGTCGCCAACCAGTACCGCAAAGAGATGAACATCAAGGCGCCGAGCGTGCTCGTGCCGACCGGCAAACTCTCTGGTGGCAACCAGCAGAAGGTCGTGCTGTCGAAGTGGATCTACTCCGCTCCCGACGTGCTGATCCTCGATGAACCGACGCGCGGCATTGACGTCGGTGCGAAGTACGAGATCTACACGATCATCAACCGGCTCGCCGCTGAGGGGAAAGCGATCATCGTCATCTCCTCGGAGCTGCCCGAACTCATCGGCATCTGCGACCGCATCTACGCCCTGTCCGAAGGCCGAATCACCGGGGAACTCCCCATCGAGAAGGCGACCCCCGAAGCACTCATCAAGCTCATGACCATGGAGGCTCCGCGCTGATGTCCGAACCGACCACTCGAACCGCAGGTACCCCGGCGGTGACGCCCCCGCCGAATCGGATCACGGCGGCGCTCGGCCACGTCGTCACCGACCTCGGCCGCAACGGTATCTTCGTCGCCCTCATCGCGGTCGTCGTGCTCTTCTCGATCACGACGAACGGTGTGTTGCTGCGTCCCCAGAACATCTCGAACCTGATCGTGCAGAACGGGTACATCCTGGTTCTGGCGATCGGCATGGTGTTCATCATCGTCGCCGGTCACATCGACCTCTCGGTGGGATCGGTCGCCGCGTTCATCGGTGCGGTCTCGGGTGTGCTCATCCACGATCTCGGCTTCCCCTGGTGGCTCGCCATCATCGGCGCCCTCCTCGTCGGGGCGGTGGTCGGAGCTTGGCAAGGTTTCTGGGTCGCCTTCGTGGGCATCCCCGCGTTCATCGTGACGCTGGCCGGAATGTTGATATTCCGCGGGCTCGCACTGGTCACCCTCGGCAACCAGAACATCGGGTCGTTCCCGTTGGAGTACCGCGCCCTCGGCAACGGGTTCCTGAGCTTCCTCGAGGTGCCGTTCGGCGCGCGCGGGCACATCGACATCATCACCCTGATGGCGGGCGCTCTGGCGATCATCGGCGTCGTCGTGCAGTCTCTGCGCACCCGGCGCGCGCGACAGAGCTACGCGCAAGACGTCGAGCCGGTCTACTGGTTCCTGCTCAAGATGGGGCTCGCCGTCTTCGGGATCGGAGCGTTCGCGTTCTCGCTGGCGCAGGCGAAGGGTCTGCCGATCACCCTGATCGTGCTCGCCGCGCTCGTGCTGATCTACGGCATCATCCAGAACCGTTCGGTGTTCGGTCGTCATGTCTACGCGATCGGCGGCAACCGCCACGCCGCCGAACTCTCGGGCATCAAGACCCGTCAGGTGGACTTCTGGCTGTTCGTCAACATGGGCCTGCTCGCCGCGCTGGCCGGCCTCATCTTCACCGCCCGCCTCAACCTGGCCGGGCCGAAGGCCGGTGACGGCTTCGAGCTCGAGGCTATCTCGGCCGCCTTCATCGGCGGGGCGGCCGTGCAGGGCGGTGTCGGCACGATCGGCGGCGCGATCATCGGCGGTCTCATCATCGGCGTGCTCAACAACGGCATGTCGCTGATGGGCATCGGCATCGAGTGGCAGCAGGCCGTGAAGGGCCTCGTGCTGCTGCTCGCCGTCGCGTTCGACGTCTTCAACAAGCGGCGCAGCGGCGGCCGCTAGCGGCCGCCTGACAGCACAGCGCGGCAATCTGTGAAGGCAACCGCCTCCCAACTTGCCTGATTCAC
>NZ_JANMSQ010000025.1:0-11741 GCF_031389465.1 Pseudolysinimonas sp. | reverse complement strand
TAAAGCCGAAACCCTTTTCGGCGTTGAACCACTTCACGGTTCCACTGGGCATTGCGTACTGCTTTCTTGCGTAAGACTCCGGCGATCGGAGCAACTGTGGATTGACGGTAGCGGACGATCGGAACGTTGTCTCCCCCCGCGGACAGAACTTCATACAACTGAAATATGGCGAAAACTAGAGCAAACGGGCGGCGAGCCAGGCGGCGCCGAGGATGCCGGCGTTGTTGCGCAGTTCGGCGGGAACGATCGGGGTGCGCAGCTTGAGGAGTGGCAAGAACTGGTCGGCTTCCTTCGAGACGCCTCCACCGACGACGAAGAGGGTCGGCGAGAACAGCATCTCGACGGTTTCGTAGTAGCGCTGCAAGTACTTCGCCCAGCGGGCCCAGCTGAGGCGACCGCGTTCCTTGGCGGCGAACGAGGCTCGACGTTCCGCATCGCGGCCATCGATTTCGAGGTGCCCGAGTTCGGTATTCGGAATGAGCACGCCGTCGTAGAGCAGCGCGCTGCCGATTCCTGTGCCGAGGGTCGTCATGATGACGAGGCCGCGCCGATTTCGCGCCGCCCCGAAGTGCAGTTCGGCGACGCCCGCGGCATCCGCGTCGTTGACGAAGACGATGTCGCGGCTGAGGGTCTGCTCGAATAGCGCCTCCGCGGGCAGGCCGATCCAGCGCTTGGATACGTTCGCCGCCGACATCGTGCGGCCACCGATCACCACCGCGGGGAAGCAAACACCAACCGGGACCTTGCCCGTGTCGTCGCCGAAACGTTCGACCATCGCCGCCACTTCGGCGACGATGTCCGCCGGCTCTCCGCCTCCCGGCGTGGGGACTTTGATCCGTTCGCTCACCAGCTCGCCGGTCGTGACGTCGACGAGCGCGCCTTTGATGCCGGTGCCGCCGATGTCGATTCCGATCGCGAGGCTCGTCGTCGCCATGTCTGCATCCTGCCTCATGGCAGCGTCAGGACCTCGGAGCCGCGCTCGGTCACCACGATCGTGTGCTCGAACTGCGCGGTCAAGCGACGGTCGCGGGTCACCACAGTCCAGCCGTCATCCCATTCGTCGGCGTCGATCGTGCCGGGGTTCTCGGGGGTGCCGATCGTCAGCATCGGTTCGATTGTGAAGACCATCCCCGGCTCCATCACCGTGGCGTGGGCCGGCGCCGAGTCGTAGTGCGGCACGATCAGTCCGGAGTGGAAAGCCTCGCCGACCCCGTGTCCGGTGTAGTCGCGCACGACGCCGTACCCGAAGCGTTTCGCGTAACTCTCGATCGCACGACCGATCACGTTGATCTCCCGGCCGGGTGCGACCGAGCGGATGCCGCGGGTCAGCGCTTCCCGGGCGCGTTCGATCAGGTCGGCGGCTTCGGGTGCGATGTCACCGACCCCGAATGCGGCGCACAGGTCGCCGTGCATCCCGTCGACGAACGCGGTGATGTCGACCTTCACGATGTCGCCGTCGAGCAGCACCGTGTCGTCGGGGATCCCGTGACAGATCGCCTCATTGACCGAGGTGCAGATCGATTTCGGGAACCCGCGGTAGCCCAGAGCCGAGGGGTAGGCGTCGTGAGCGACGAGGAAGTCGTGGCCGACGGCATCCAGCTCGTCGGTGGTCACACCGGGGCGGATGGCGGCCGCGACCGCGTCGACGGCCTGCGCGGCGATGCGTCCGGCCGCGCGGATGCGTTCGATTTGCGTCGCGTCGTAGCGGTCGTCGCCGGTGTACGGACGAGGCCCGGGGCGGCCTACGTACTCGGGGCGGGCGATGCGGTCGGGTACTCGGCGCGATGCTCCGACGCGACCCGGGATGAGGTGTCCGAGGTCATCGCGAGGCATGATTCGAGATTACCGAGCGTAGGCTCTCGGCATGAGCGAGTGGTGGTACAACCACAAGACCGGCGAAGTCGAGGAGGGGCCACAGTCCCTCGGATCCGACCGCGACGGACCGTTTGCGAGTCGCGAGGATGCGGCCCGCGCCCCCGAGATCGCGCAAGAGCGTGCCCGGGCCTGGGCCGCTGAGGACGGCGCCGAAGAGCTCTAACCCGCAGGGCACCCGATCGGGGGCGAGAAGACTCAGCGCCCGGCCCGGCACACTGAAGCACGGGGGTCAGGATGTCGTTCGACGCGGGGTGGTATGCCGATCCGAGAGAGCCCGGGCGCCTCCGCTGGTGGGATGGAGCGACCTGGACGGCGACAACGGCTCCCGTTCCGAGCCCCCAGGCGCCGGCCGGGTCGCCGCTGCCGCAGTACGGCGCCGCCCAGGATCAGCGGTGGAACCCTGTCGATCTCCTGGTCCCTGCCGAGCGGACGATGGCGACCCGGGCCCTTGTCTGGGGCATCCTTTCGATTCCGCTCTTTCTCGCGTTCCCCGTGCCGCTCCTTGCCGTCGTGTTCGGGGTCATCGGGCTGTCGCGCGCTCAGCGGCTGGAGCGACAGGGCGGTGACGCGGTCGGGCGTCGACGTTCGATCGCCGGGATCGTGCTCGGCGGGATCGGCGCGCTCCTGCTGATCGCCCTCGTCGTGTGGGCCGGGGTGAGTTCGCGCTACTCGTCGTAGGAGTGCTCGGGAGCCGGGTAGGCGCCCGAGGCGACGTCTGCGGCCCACGTGGTGGCGGCATCCCCGAGTACCTGGGCGATGTTGGCGTATTGCTTGACGAACTTCGGGATGCGCCCGGTCGTCAGACCCGCCCAGTCGGTCCAGACCAGCAACTGGCCGTCGCAATGCGGCCCCGCTCCGACGCTGATCGTCGGGATCGAGAGCTGCTCTGTGACCCGTTTCGCCGCGGCGTTCGGCACCATCTCCAGCACCACGGCGAACGCCCCGGCGGCCTCAACAGCCTTCGCATCCGCGAGCAGCGCTTCGACGCCCGACTCGCCACGACCCTGGATGACGTGCCCGCCGAGCTGGTGTTCGCTTTGCGGAGTGAACCCGATGTGCGCCATGACCGGGATCCCCGCCGACACGATGCGCCGAATCTGTTCGGCACTGCGCACGCCGCCCTCGAGTTTCACCGCGTGGGCGCCGGTCTCCTTCATGAAGCGGAAGGCGGTGTGGAGGGCTTCGTCCGATGACGTCTCGTACGAGCCGAACGGCATGTCGGCGACCACGAAAGCGCGCTTCACGGCGCTCGCGACGCCGCGAGTCAACGGGATGAGGTCGTCCAGCGTGACGGGCACCGTCGTGTCGTAACCGAGCACGTTGTTGCCCGCCGAGTCGCCGACGAGCAGAAAGTCGATGCCGGCCTTGTCGAAGACCGCAGCAGTGAGCATGTCGTACGACGTGAGGCCGGTGATCTTGATGCCCTGCTGCTTCGCGTTGGAGAAGTGCCGGGTGCGAACGCGTTTGACGACCTCGTCTGCCATTGCTCCAGGCTAGTGCTGGGCGGGCTAGCCCGCCGGGCGCGAGGTGATCGGCAGGCGGCGGTCGCGACCGAACGCCATTCCCGAGACCTTGGGACCGATCGCGCCCTGGCGGCGTTTCCATTCGGCGCGGTCGACGAGTTTCGCGACGAACTCGACGGTGGTGCGGTCGAAGCCGAGGGCGATGATGTCGTCGCGCCCGAGTCGCTGAGTGACGTACCGCTCAAGGATCTCGTCGAGAACCTCATAGGGGGGCAGTGTGTCCTGGTCGGTCTGGTCGGGTCGCAACTCGGCGCTCGGCGGCTTGCTGATCGAGTTCTCGGGGATCGGGGGAGTCTCGCCGCGTGCGACGGCGTGCTCGTTGCGCCAACGCGCGAGCTCCCAGACGAGCGTCTTCGGCACGTCCTTGATCGGCGCGAAGCCACCAGCGGTGTCGCCGTAGATCGTCGAGTAGCCGACCGAGACCTCGGTCTTGTTGCCGTTGGTGAGGGCGAGGTGTCCGTTCCGGTTGGATTCCGCCATCCAGAGCATGCCGCGCACCCGCGCCTGCACGTTCTCGGCGGGAACGCCCGTGAGCCCGAGCTGCTTCTCGATGACCGCGACGATGTCGCCGATCGGCTCGACCCAGTAGTGGAACCCGATGCGCTGCGCCAGATCAGCGGCATCGTCGACCGAGCCCTCCGAGGAGTACCGGGAGGGCATCGAGATGCCGTAGACCCGGTCGGCTCCGATCGCATCGGCAGCGATCGTGGCGCAGACGCTCGAGTCGATACCGCCGGATACTCCCAACACGACCGAAGGGAAGCCGTTCTTCTCGACGTAGTCACGCAAGCCCAGCACGAGGGCGTTCCAGAGCTGCTCGCGGTCGTCGGGGAGGACCGCGACATCCGTCTCGAGCACTCCCGCCTCGTCGCCGCGCGCCTCGATCTCGACTCGCAGCACGTCGGCGGGCGGCTCGTGGTCGGGTTGCGCGGGAGCCGGGTCGACATCCACGACAAGCAGGTGCTCGCGGAACTGCGGCGCGCGCCCCAGGATCGCGCCCGTGCCGTCGACGACGACCGAGTCGCCGTCGAACACGAGATCGTCCTGGCCGCCGACGAGGTTGACGTAGGCGACGATCGTGTCGGTCTCGACAGCGCGCCGCGTCACGAGCGGCAGGCGTACCTCGTCTTTGTCTCGCTCGTACGGCGACGCGTTGAGCACGAGCAGTAGCCCGGCGTCGGCGTCGAGCACCCGCGCGACCGGGCCGCCATCGCGCCAGAGGTCCTCGCAGATGACGACGGCGACATCCACTCCTTTCATGCGCAGCACGAGCAACTCGTCGCCCGGAATGAAGACGCGGTACTCGTCGAAGACCGAGTAATTGGGCAGGTGGTGCTTCGCGTAGCGCGCCCGGATGGCACCGCCCTGGATGACGGAGGCGCAGTTCTGCGCGATCGCGGTGGGGGCGTTCGAGGTGCCCAGCAGGCGCGGTTCGAAAGGCCCATCGGGGTGACCGATCACCACGACGAGGTCACCGAGGCCCTCCGCGACCAGCCGCGCGGGCAGAGCCTCGAAGGCGGCGCGGGCGGCGCGCAGAAAACTCGGTTGCGCCGCGAGGTCTTCGATCGGGTAGCCGCTGAGCGCCATCTCGCCGGTCAGCAGCAGATCGGCGCCGGCATCCCAGGCCTCCCGGGCGGCCGCGACGATCTTGTCGGTGTTACCGGCGAAGTCCCCGACGATCGGATTGGACTGCACGAGCGCCAATCGCAGACGAGGCATGTTGCTAGCCTAATGACGGTCGAGGATCAACCGTTTCGCCGTTGACAGTGAGGCCGCTCCCGAGAGGACACCGTGGACAAACAGCGCGACTTCGTTCTTCGCACCATCGAGGAGCGCAGCGTCAAGTTCGTACGCCTGTGGTTCACCGATGTCGTCGGGACCCTCAAGTCGGTCGCCCTGGCACCCGCCGAGGTCGAGGGCGCGTTCAACGAGGGCGTCGGATTCGACGGCTCCGCGATCGAGGGACTGTCCCGTGCCTACGAGGCCGACATGCTCGCCTTGCCCGACCCGTCGACCTTCCAGATCCTGCGCTGGCGCGGCGAGGTCGACCCGACGGCGCGCATGTTCTGCGACATCACGACTCCCGACGGCCAGCCGGCCATCTCTGACCCGCGCAACGTGCTCAAGCGCGCGCTTGCGTCGGCGGCCGACCGGGGCTTCACGTTCTACACCCACCCCGAGATCGAGTTCTATCTCCTGAAGTCGAGCAAGCTCGAAAACGGCCTGCCCGTTCCCGTCGATTCCGCGGGCTTCTTCGACAACGTGCCCGGCGGAACCGCCAACGACTTCCGTCGCCGCTCGGTGAGGATGCTCGAAGACCTCGGCATCTCCGTCGAGTTCAGCCACCACGAGGCCGGTCCTGGGCAGAACGAGATCGACCTGCGCTACGCCGACGCCCTGACGACGGCCGACAACATCATGACTTTCCGTACCGTCATCAAAGAGGTCGCCATCGAGCAGGGCGTCTACGCGACATTCATGCCCAAGCCGCTGACGGCGCACCCCGGGTCGGGCATGCACACCCACATGTCGCTCTTCGAAGGCGACGCCAACGCGTTCTTCGACCCATCGGGTCAGTACCAGCTCTCGACGATCGGCAAGCAGTTCGTGGCCGGGCTCCTGCGCCACGCTCCCGAGATCACCGCGGTCACCAACCAGTTCGTCAACTCGTACAAGCGCCTCTGGGGCGGTGATGAGGCGCCGAGCTACCTGACCTGGGGCCACAACAACCGGTCGGCCCTCGTGCGCGTTCCGCTGTACAAGCCCGGCAAGGGCCAGAGTGCACGGATCGAGTACCGCGCGATCGACTCGGCGGCGAACCCGTACCTGTCATTCGCGCTGCTGCTGGCAGCCGGGCTCAAGGGCATTGAGAACGGGTACGAGCTGCCTCCCGAGGCTGAAGGCGATGTCTGGAGCATGACCCCCGCGGAGCGCAAGGCGCTCGGCTACGGCAGCCTGCCGGCATCCCTCGATCATGCCCTCAGCCTGATGGAGGAGAGCGAGCTGGTCGCCGAGACGCTCGGTGAGCAGGTCTTCGAGTACGTGCTCGCCAACAAGCGCCGCGAATGGGCTGGATACCGCGCCCAGGTCACTCCGTTCGAGCTCGAGAGCAACCTCGAGATTCTGTAACGCACCCGCTTGCGGGGAAAGCACCACATGACGCGGACGACGACGACGCTCACCGAGCTGGCGAGGCTCGGCTTCGCCGACCTCGGTGCGGCCCGCGATGCGCTCGAGGCGATGCCGGATGCGGTCGCCCCGATGTTCGCCCTCGCCGCCGATCCCGATCAGGCCCTGCGATTGCTGGGGACGCTGCGGGTGTCCGCGGCGAAGCCGGTGGCTGCGCTGCTGAAGGACCCCGCGGCGACCGAACGCCTCATCCGGGTTCTCGGGGCGTCGGCAGGTCTTGCGACGTTCCTGGAACGGCATCCGGAGCGCCTCGCCGTTTTCGCCGATCCGCTTGCCGGTCCAGCGGATTCCGCGACTGTCGGTCGGGTGCTGCTCGCTGCGGTGGAGGGGACGACGGGCGAGGCGGCCTGGAACGCGCTGCGCGCGGCGTATCGCGCCGAACTCGTTCGTCTCGCGGCGTGGGATCTCGAGGAGCCCGACGGGGCGCTGGTCGTCGGCCGGGTGGCGGCGGGGCTCGCCGACCTTGCCGGGGCGGCCCTCGACGCCTCGCTCGCGCTTGCTCGGCGCTCCACCCGGTTCCCGGCCGAGGAGGCCGCCACGACGCCGCTCGCGATCATCGGGATGGGAAAGTCGGGCGCTCGCGAACTCAACTACCTGAGTGACGTCGACGTCATCTTCGTTACCGACGGCGGCGACCGCGAGGTGGAAATCGCGACGGCGCTCGCCCGCGAGACGATGCGGGGCATCGCGGAACTCGCGGTCGAACCGCCGCTGTGGGAGGTGGATGCCAATCTTCGCCCCGAAGGCAAAGACGGCGCGCTCGTGCGAACCCTCGAGTCGCACCTCGCGTACTACGAGCGGTGGGCGAAGTCGTGGGAGTTCCAAGCCCTGCTCAAAGCCCGTCCGCTCGCCGGCGACCTCGACCTCGGTGAACGCTACGTCGACGGCGTCGCGCCGCTCGTCTGGTCGAGCGCGGCCCGCGAAAACTTCGTCGAATCGGTGCAGGGCATGCGTGAGCGGGTCACCGCGCACATCCCGCCCGACGAGGTCGACATCCAGCTCAAGCTCGGGCCTGGCGGCCTGCGCGACGTCGAGTTCACCATCCAGTTGCTCCAGCTCGTCCACGGGCAAGCCGATCCGGGAGTGCGTCAGCGTTCCACCCTCGACGCGCTGCTAGCGCTGGCCGAGCAGGGCTACATCGGTCGGGTCGAGGCGGCCGAGTTCGCGCGCGACTACCGGTTCCTGCGCTTGCTGGAGCACCGCATCCAGCTATCCCGGATGCGGCGCACCCACCTCATGCCGCGCGAGGAGGGGCAGCTTCGGGTGCTCGCCCGGGCGACCGGGTTCGCCTCGACGGCCGACGGGGTTGTCGAGGAGTGGCAGAAGGTCAAGCACGAGGTACGGACGCTCCACGAGCGGCTGTTCTACCGCCCCCTGCTGTCGGCTGTCGCCGCACTGCCCGACGACGGCTACGCCCTCACCAGCGAGCAGGCCGAGGCGCGTCTCGCGGCGATCGGATTCGGCGACCCCCGCGGCGCGCTGCACCACATCGCGGCGCTCACCGCCGGCGTTTCCCGTCGCGCGCAGATCCAGCGCAACCTCCTGCCGGTGATGCTCCAGTGGTTCTCGGAGGGAGCCGATCCCGACGCTGGGCTGCTGGCCTTCCGGCGGCTCTCCGACGACCTGGGCGAGGCGTACTGGTTCCTGCGGATGCTGCGCGACTCGTCGGGGGCTGCGCGGCGGCTTACCGAGGTGCTCTCCGGCTCGAAGTTCGTCGGAGTGTTGCTCGAGCGCATCCCCGAGGCGGTCGTCTGGCTCGAGAACGACGGCGAACTCGCCCCCCGATCGGCGGCGATGCTGCTGGAGGAGACCTCGGCGACTGTGGCCCGCCACTGGGATGACCAGGATGCCGCCGCCGTCGCCTTGCGCACCGCCCGCCGGCGCGAGGTGTTGCGGCTCGCCCTGGGTGCCATCCTCGGGGTCATCACGGTCGGGGAACTCGGCAAGGGGCTCAGTGACATCACCACGGCGCTGCTCACCGGGGTGCTCGCGCTCGTGCACCGCTACGGCGACGGCATCGAGTTCGGTATCGTCGCGATGGGTCGCTATGGCGGCGCCGAGCTGGGCTTCGGCAGCGATGCCGACGTCATGTACGTCTACCGGGCCGCCGGGGTCGACGACGAGGAGGCGCAACGCCGCGCGGAGCACATCGTGCACGAGCTGGCTCGCCTCACCGAAGACCTGAGGCTTCCGCTCGACCTCGACCTGGGTCTGCGTCCGGAAGGTAAGAACGGGGCGATCGCGCGCTCCCTCGACTCGTACCGCGCGTACTACGCCCGCTGGTCGCTCACCTGGGAGGCGCAAGCGTTGTTGCGCGCCCGGGGTGTCGTCGGCGACGCCGGCGTGCTCGCCGCATTCGAGCAGCTCGCCGATGAGATCAGGTACCCGACAGAGATCTCGCCCGCCGACGTGCGCGAAGTGCGGCGCATCAAGGCGCGCGTCGAATCCGAACGCCTTCCGCAGGGTGCCGACCCGGCACGGCACCTCAAGCTCGGGCGGGGTTCGCTCTCGGATGTTGAGTGGTTCGTGCAACTGCTGCAGCTGCAGCACGGAGCGTCGGTGGCGGGGCTGCGCACGACGTCGACGCTTTCAGCTCTTGCGGCGGCGGTGTCCGCCGGATTGGTGCCCGCTGAGGATGCCGAGAAGCTGCGAGCCGCGTGGATCATCGCCTCCCGCGCCCGCTCGGCGATGACCCTCTGGACGGCGAAGACTGCCGACGTGCTGCCGACCGACCGTCAGCAGCTCGAGGGCGTCGCACGACTTCTCGAATACCCGCCCGGCAGCGCGTCCCGGCTCGAAGAGGACTACCTCCGCACCACCCGACTCGCCCGGCAGGTGTTCCAGCGGCAGTTCTACGGCGACGCGTGAGCTGCCTCGATGAGAATTCTCTCCTTCCGCGTTCACCCGCAGGTCGTGTCGGCGACCCCCTGAGTTCACCGGAGCTGCCGAGGGTACAGAAGTGACTCGACTCCGCAGCGCCGCGCTCGCCGCGGCCACCCTCATCCCGTTGACCGCCCTCGCCCTCGCGCCGCTGCCGGTCGCTGCCGAAGAGGAAGCGACGCCCGTCTTCTCGTTCGTCGGCCGCTACGCGAACGGCGGAGCAGAGGTATCCGCCGTTCTCGGCAACAAGCTGTTCGTCATCGGTGAGGGAACCACCCTGGATGTCGTGGACATCAGCGACCCGGCACTTCCGGTGCTACTTCGAACCGTCGATCTTGCCGCGTACGGTGCCTCGATCAGCTCCGTGGCCACGACGCCGACCGGAGTCGGGGCCGCACGCGTGGCGGTGACCCTTCCCGCCGCAGACAAGACCGCGCCGGGCACCGTCGTGCTGCTGAACCCGGGCGGTAGCCCGCTCCGCAGCGCACAGGTCGGCGCGAACCCCGACATGGTGACCTTCGACGAGTCGGGGGAGCGCGTGCTCGTCGCCAACGAGGGCGAGCCCGACTCGTATGCGCCCAAGGACGACGCTGAGGGTTCGGTGTCGGTTGTCGACGTCGCCCTCCTGCTCACCAAGAAGACCGCCCCGTCCGCCGTCACCACGATCGGTTTCACCGACTTCAACATCGGCGCATCCCGGCACGACGAGCTTCCCCTCGGCACGCGCGTCTTCGGGCCGGGCGCCACCGTCGCCGAAGATCTCGAGCCGGAATACATCACCGTCGACGGGGACCGCGCCTACGTCACCCTGCAGGAGAACAACTCCATCGCCGAACTCGACCTGGTGACCAACTCGGTCGTCGCGATTCGTGCACTCGCCCTCAAGGACCACAGCCTGCCGGGTAACGGCCTCGACGCGAGCGACCGCGACAGCGCCATCAACATCCGCAACTGGCCGATCTTCGGGGCCCCGCTGCCCGACGGGATCGCCTCGTACACGATCGACGGCGAGACCTACCTGATCACGGCGAACGAGGGCGACGCGCGCGCCGACTGGCCGGGCTACGCAGAGGAGCGTTCCTTCGCGCAGCTGAAGCCGCTCCTCGATCCTGCGGAGTTCACTCCGGCCGAGATCGCGGCGCTGGAGCAGCGGGCCGCACTCGGTCGACTCAACTTCACGCGTGCGTCGGGCGACGCCGACGGCGACGGCCTCTACGAGCAGCTCGTCGCGTTCGGCACACGGTCGGTCAGCATCTGGGCGACCGACGGAGAACTCGTCGGCGACACCGGCGACGACCTCGAGCAGGCGACAGCCGTCGCGATCCCGGGCAACTTCAACGCCACGAACGATGCGAACAACTTCGACAACCGCAGCGACAACAAGGGTCCCGAGCCCGAGGGGGTCGCGGTCGGCGAGATCGACGGCCGCAGCTACGCGTTTGTCGCGCTCGAGCGCCCGGGCGGGTTCGCCGTCTTTGACGTCACCGACCCGGGCGCGCCGACGCTCGTGCAATACGTCACGAGCCGCGACTTCACGGTCAGCCCGACCTCGGGTGCGACCGACTCGGGCCCGGAGGTCATCCACTTCGTCGCGGCGACCGACTCGCCGACGCGAGTTCCCCTGGTGATCCTGAACAACGAGATCTCGCACACCGTCGCGATCTTCTCCCTCGCGCCGTAGGTCTCTCTCGGCAACGCAAAGGGCCGCGCTCCCGAAGGAACGCGGCCCGTTGCGTGAAGCGTGAGATCAGACCCCGAAGTACAGCTCGTACTCGAAGGGGTGCGGACGCTGCGCGAAGGGGAGAAGCTCCTTCTCGCGCTTGTAGTCGATCCAGGTGTCGATCAGGTCTTGCGTGAACACGCCACCCTCGAGGAGGAAGTCGTGGTCGGCCTCCAGCTCGCGCAGGGCCTCGTCGAGCGAGCCCGGCAGCTGCGGGATGTTCTGGGCCTCCTCGGGCGGGAGCTCGTAGAGGTCCTTGTCGACGGGCTCGTGCGGCTCGATCTTGTTCTTGATCCCGTCGATGCCGGCCATCAGCTGCACCGCGAACGCGAGGTACGGGTTGCCGGAGGCGTCGGGCGCGCGGAACTCGATGCGCTTGGCCTTCGGGTTCGTGCCGGTGATCGGGATGCGGATAGACGCCGAGCGGTTGCCGGCCGAGTACACGAGGTTGACGGGGGCCTCGAACCCGGGGATGAGCCGGTGGTACGAGTTGACCGTGGGGTTCGTGAACGCGGCGAGCGAGCGCGCGTGCTTCAGGATGCCGCCGATGTACC
>NZ_JANMSQ010000324.1:0-4922 GCF_031389465.1 Pseudolysinimonas sp. | reverse complement strand
CGCACCGTGCGGCGTGCCGCCGCCGACCCGGCCGAGCCGCCGACCGCCAGCCTCCCCGCGCTGACCGCGCCGCTCGCGATCGGCGCCCCGGCATCCGAGCACTGGATCCTCATCGGATCGATGCTGGAAGACCTGCGCCGCATCCACGAGACGCTCAGCGACGACCCCGCGGCCTAGGCGGGCGGCGCGAACAGGTCCGGCCAGGCGTTCGCCGCAGCGGGGGCACCGACGAAGACGACCGCGTCGATCGCGAAGTGCGCCACGACGAACGGGATGACCCGCCGCTCGGTGCCTCGGGTGTATAGCCAGCCGAAGACCACCCCCATCGCGAAGTTCGCGACAAACGCGCCATAGCCCTGATACAGGTGATACGTGCCGCGGATCGCGGCCGAGGTGAGGATGATCGCCCAGCGCCCGAACCGGAGGTCGTCGAGGCGTGCGAACAGGTAGCCGATCATGATCACCTCCTCCTGGATCGCGGCACGCGCCGCGATGAGGAGCAACACCGGGATGGTCCACCACTGTTCGGTGAGGTTCGACGCGCTGATGCCGACGCCGATCCCGAGGGCGCGGCCGGCGAGGAAGATTCCGAGACCGACGATGCCGATCGGTAGGGCGAGGCCGAGACCGAACAGGGTGTCCCGCACCGGGTGTTTCGCGTCGATTCCGAGTCTGCCGAGATGTGGCTTCGTGGCGCTCCACAGTAGGAAGCAGACCAACGCGACCGGGAAGAGGTCGGAGGCGACGCCGAGCAGCTGGTACAACAGGTCGAAGATCGGCCGGTCGTCACGACTCGTCACGATTGTCGCCGTCTGCTCGGCGAGAGGCGTCTCGAAGGTGGCGCGGTTGATGAGGGTGACGATCGAGTAGAGCGCCGACATCCCGAGCGATACCCCGAGCACGATCACGATTTCGGCGACGATGCGCCGCTTGGCGGGGATCGCCGAGGGTGCGGCCGTCACGCGGTCGGCCGCGGCATCGCGCACGCCGGTGTGCCTCCCGGCAAGCGATGTCGGAAGCGAGCGACGAAGGCGTAGCCGAGGGCGCCGGCCCACGAGAACGGTGGAGTCACGAGCAGGTGGCCAAGGAAGCGCCACCCTGCGTTGCGTTGGCTGCGAAACACGGCGGCGACTGCGGCGTGGCCCCGGAAACGTCGGTCGCCGCCCAGGAACCACACGTAGTGGGTGACGTCGTGCCGGGTCAGCCCAAGGGCCTCGTAGTCGACCCACTGCCAGGGTTGCGACTCGGGGAAGACGCGGAGCGCACGTTCGAGACGCCTCACCCAGGTTGTGCAGAAAGCACAATCGCCGTCGAAGACGAGAAGGGGCGTCTGCGGGGCCACATTCCGATGCTACGCGCGAGCCTGAGGGGGATTCGTCAAGTACATGGCGCCTGTTTGCAGGAAACGTGCGTTGGGCGCCTGATTCATGCACAATCTTCGCGTCGGCGCAACAATCCTCAAAGCACATTTCCGCCTTGTAACGATTCCTCCCACAAATTTTGACCCGCCCTCACCCCCTATCTAGGGTCGAGCTATCCGGCGTGGCACGTCGGGGTCCGCCGTCGTGCCGCGCCTCTCATTGCACAGGAGGAACATTGCGTATTCGCAGATTTGGCGCCGCGGGTGCCGCGGTCGCGGCAGGTGCCCTAGTTCTCGCAGGTTGCGCTCCCGGGGGCGGCTCCGAGATCGTCGAAGGCACGTCGCTGAGCGTCGCGTGGAACCAGCCGTTCTACGCCTACAACGGCAACACGGCCGACGGTAACGCCACCGCGAACAACAACATCATCTACATGATGAGTGACGCGTTCGCGTACTACGACGACTCACCGGCGCTCGTCCTGAACCCGGACTTCGGCTCGTACGAGAAGATCTCCGACGACCCGCTGACCATCAAGTACACCCTCGCCGGTGGCGCGAAGTGGTCGGATGGGACTGCGGTCAGCACCGCAGATCTCCTTCTGTCGTGGGCAGCCAACAGCGGTGTCTTCAACAACGTCGAGCCTGAGCTCGACCCGGAGACCGGTGAAGTTCTCAACCAGGACGAAATCGACGCGGGTGTCTTCTTCGACTCCGCCTCGATCGGCGGCGGGCTCGACCTCGTCACCGAGGTGCCCGAAGTCGACGGCAACTCGATCACGCTGGTGTATTCGGAGACCTTCGTCGACTGGGAGCTGGCCTTCAACCTCCAGCTGATCCCGGCCCACGTCACCTATCAGCAGTCGGTGGATGACGCGGCGTCCGACGCCGACGCCGCTGCAGCGGTGACGACCGCGATCCAGGAGGGCGACACCGAGGTTCTCGGCCCGCTGTCGGCGTTCTGGAGCCACGGCTACGACATGGTCTCCATGCCGTCTGACCCCGACCTGGTGCTCTCCTACGGCCCGTACGTCATCACCGACCTCGTCCAGGACGAGTATGTGACGCTGACGGCCAACGAGGGCTACAACTGGGGCGACCACGGTGCCTCGATCGAAGAGATCACCGTGCGCTTCATCCCTGACCCGCTCGCCTCGGTGCAGGCCCTCGAGAACGGCGAGGTCAGCGTCATCGCCCCGCAGTCGACGGCCGACATTCTGACCGCGCTGCAGGACCTGAGCGACGTCACGGTGGAGACCACCTCCGACGCGACGTACGAGCACATCGACCTGGTCTTCAACAACGGTGGCCCGTTCGACCCGGCGACCTACGGCGGAGATGAAGAGAAGGCCGCTCTGGTGCGCCTGGCGTTCCTGAAGACGATCCCGCGTGCGGAGATCATCGAGAAGCTGATCAAGCCCCTCAACCCGGAAGCGGTCCTCGATGACTCGCAGACCATCCTTCCCGGGGCTCCTGGCTACGACGAGATGATCGCCGCGAACGGGTCGGCCGACTTCCAGGAAGTCGACATCGAGGGCGCTGCGGCGCTGCTTGCCGAGGCTGGGGTCGCGACTCCGGTCGACGTGACGTTCCTCTACGGCCTGAGCAACACCCGGCGGGTCAACGAGTACCAGCTGATCGCAGAGTCGGCCGCGCAGGCGGGCTTCAATGTGATCGACGGCGGCAACGACGACTGGGGCTCGCTGCTCGGCGGGGGCTCGTACGACGCCTCGCTGTTCGGCTGGCAGTCGACGAGCACCGCGGTGACCGCATCGCAGGCCACGTTCGACAGCGCCGGCGGTAACAACTACACCGGTTACGCCAACGAGGATGTCGACGCCCTGTACGCCGAACTCTCCGGCGAACTCGACCCCGAGAAGCAGATCGACCTCCTCATCGAGATCGAGAAGCTGCTCTGGGCTGACGGCTACGGCGTGACCGTGTTCCAGTTCCCGGGTGTCACGGCCTACGACGCCAGCATCACCGGCATCGTTCCTGCCCCGCTCGCCCCGCAGTTCTTCTGGAACTTCTGGGAGTGGGAGCTGGTCGGCTAGTTCGACCAGACCCGCGGCATAACCGCGGAGGCGCCGGGGCAGGTTCGCCCGCCCCGGCGCCTTCCACGCCGTCGCTTGACGGCAGCCCAGGAAGAACCGAGGAACACCGAAGTGCTCACCTTTCTCGTCCGCCGCCTTCTCGCATCGCTCGTGGTGCTGGTGGTGGCGTCGTACATCGTGTACGTGCTGACCGCCTACTCCGGCGATCCCCTTGAGGATCTGCGTCAGAGCACCGCACGTAACAAGGAATATCTGATTGAGCAGCGCACCGCGAAGTTCAATCTCGACGTACCACCGCCGCTGCGCTACTTCATTTGGCTGAGCGGCCTCCTGCGAGGTTTCATCGGCCAGTTCACGCTCGGCGAGAACATTCTCGGCCAAGCGGTGACCGACCAGGTGGCGGCGGCGATCGGGATGACGCTCCAGCTCATCACCGCCTCGCTCGTGCTCGCCGTGCTGATCGGCATCACGATCGGCATCACGACGGCGCTGCGGCAATACAGCACCTACGACTATTCGGCGACTTTCCTGTCGTTCCTCTTCTTCTCGCTGCCCTCGTTCTGGGTCGCGGTCATGCTCAAGCAGTACGTCGGCATCGCCTTCAACAACTACCTTGAGGATCCGGTCATCCCGCCGCTCGTGATCGCTGGCGTCGCTCTCGCCGCCGGCCTGATCTGGATGGTGATCATCGGCGGTCCGGCGCGTCGTCGGCTCATCGTCTTCGCCTCCGCCACGGTCTCCACCGCAGCGGTGTTCACCTTCATCGCCCTGACCGACTGGTTCAACGACCCCAGCCTCGGCATCGGCGTCATCGCCGTGCTCGGAGTCGGCGTCGCGGTACTCGTCACGACCCTCGTCGCGGGGCTTCGCAACCGCAAGGCGTTGTACACGAGCCTCGTCGTCGCTCTCGTCGGCGTCGCGCTCTACTACCCGTTCCAGCTCATCTCGCTGTCGCTGACGTTGTGGTCGGTCATCGGGCTGGGCGTGCTGACCATCGTCGTCGGTGTCGTCATCGGCTGGCTGTTCGCCGGGCCCGACCGCGACCAGTCGATGCGGGCGGGCGGGATCACGGCACTCTTCGTCGGCCTGCTCATCCTGCTCGACCGCTTCATGCAGTCGTGGGACATCTATGTCGGCAGCGGCACGATCGGCGGCCGCCCGATCGGCACCGTCGGCTCGACGACGCCCGGCCTGACCGGCAGCTTCTGGGTCGAGGGCATTGACTCGTTCACCCACCTGCTGCTTCCCACGGCCGGGCTGATGCTCATCTCGCTCGCTGGCTACAGCCGCTACTCGCGGGCGAGCCTGCTCGAGGTGATGAACCAGGAATACATCCGCACGGCGCGTGCAAAGGGTCTCACCGAGCGCACTGTCGTCATTCGTCACGCATTCCGCAACGCCCTGATCCCGTTGACGACGATCGTCGCGTTCGATGTCGGAGGCCTGATCGGCGGGGCGGTGATCACCGAGAGCGTCTTCGGCTGGTCGGGGATGGGCAAGCTCTTCATCGA
>NZ_JANMSQ010000277.1:0-8380 GCF_031389465.1 Pseudolysinimonas sp. | reverse complement strand
GCCGAGTTCCTCGCCCGCCGCGAAAGCGTCGACCGGGTGATGATCGTGCGCAGCAAGTTCGGCCGCATCCAGATCGCCGTTCTGGAAGATGGCGTGTTGGTCGAGCACTACGTCGCGCGGGCGCAGGACGCGAGCCTCATCGGCAACGTCTACCTCGGTCGCGTGCAGAACGTGCTGCCGTCGATGGAGGCAGCGTTCGTCGACATCGGTCGTGGACGCAACGCCGTGCTGTACTCCGGCGAAGTCGACTGGGATGCTGCCGCAGCTGCCGCGGAGAGCGACGGCAACAAGAACCAGGCCCGCCGTATCGAGCTCGCGCTGAAGCCGGGCGACAAGGTGCTCGTGCAGGTCACGAAGGACCCGATCGGCCATAAGGGTGCGCGTCTCACCTCTCAGGTGTCGCTGCCTGGCCGCTACCTGGTCTACGTACCGAACGGCTCGATGAACGGCATCAGCCGCAAGCTGCCGGACACCGAGCGGGCCCGCCTGAAGAAGATCCTCAAGGAGGTGCTGCCCGACGAGAACGGCGTCATCGTGCGCACCGCCGCCGAGGGTGCCACCGAGGAGCAGCTCACTCTCGACGTGCAGCGCCTGATCAGCCAGTGGGCCGAGATCAGCCGTGCCGTCGAGACGCAGCCGGCTCCCGCCCTGCTGCACAGCGAGCCCGACCTGTTGCTCAAGATCGTGCGGGATGTCTTCAACGAGGACTTCCACAAGCTGGTCATCGAAGGTCAGGATGCGCTCGACACGATCTCGGGGTATCTCAACGCTGTCGCGCCCGACCTGGTCGAGCGGGTCGAGAAGTTTGAGGGCGACCGCGACTCTTTCGACGAGTTCCGGGTCAGCGAACAGATCGACAAGGCGCTCGAACGCAAGGTGTGGCTGCCCTCGGGTGGCTCGCTGATCATCGACCGCACCGAGGCCATGACCGTCGTCGATGTCAACACCGGCAAGTTCGTCGGGTCTGGCGGCAACCTCGAAGAGACGGTCACCCGCAACAACCTCGAGGCTGCCGAAGAGATCGTGCGCCAACTGCGGTTGCGCGACATCGGCGGCATCATCGTCGTCGACTTCATCGACATGGTGCTCGAGACCAACCGAGACCTCGTGTTGCGGCGTCTCGTCGAATGCCTCAGCCGCGACCGCACGAAGCACCAGGTGGCCGAGGTGACCTCGCTGGGGCTCGTGCAGATGACCCGGAAGAAGCTCGGCCTCGGGCTGATCGAGTCGTTCAGCGAGAACTGCGAGACCTGCGCGGGTCGCGGCATCGTCATCCACCACGATCCGGTGTTCAAGCATCGGTCGCCGGTCGGCGAGAACCCTGGCGGGTCGAACTCGTCGGGTGGCTCGTCGCGCAGTCGGCGCGGACGCGGTGGCGGGGGCGGTGCGGCCCCGAGCTCGGGCGTGAAGAACGGCGTCGGCGGTGCCGGCACCCACGCGATCACCGAAGACGTCAAGAACGCCCTCGCGCAGATCGCGAAGAGCACCGTGCCGCACGTCGAACACCACGGAACCGCGACCCACCCGGTCGAGGTGCACAGTGTCGAGGAGGTCGCCGTCGCGGTGGCCGAAGCAGCGGTCGAGATTCTCGACATCCCCGTGCAGAAGGCGCCGCGCTCAGGCCGCAAGGTCAGTACGGCGGATGCCGAGAACATCCTCGGTTCGGTGCTTGAGGCGCTGCCCGAGCCGAAGCTGCCCGGGCAGGGTCGCCGCGGTTCGCGCCGCGCGTCGACCGGCGGCACCGTCACGCCGTCGGCCGCGATCGAATGAGCACCCCCGTCGGCCCGGCAGGGGACGATCTGGTGATCGTGCCCCCGCCGCCGCCGGGCGAACCTCAGCCGTCGGCCCGACCGTCGTCAGCCGAAACGCTGACCCCGATCGTGCTGCCTGCGGGTGCCCCGACCCGGAGCCCCGCGCTCTTGCTCGGCGTCGCGATCGCTGCTGCAGCCGGGCTCATCGTCAACGTCGCCGGCCTCGTCGGCTTCCCGTACAACGCTCCGGTCGAGCAGATCTATGCGCTCGGCATTTCGATCGACCTGATCGCGATCGTGATCGTGTGCGGGCTCGGGGCGCTCATGTCGCGACGCGGCTACCCGCTGCGCGCCCAGTCGGCGATCACCGTCGTGGCGCTCGCTTTCGCGCTCGGCGCGGCGGTGTTGTGGATGGTCGCGGGCGGCATCGCCTCGGTCATCCAATTGTTCACTCCTGAAGGGGGCCGCTACATGTACGCGAGCGCCGGCCTCTTCTATGGCGGAGCGACCTGGGTGCTCGCCGTCATCTTCGGCTCACACGGTTACCGCGCGGGCGGAACGCTGCGCAACAACGCAACCGCGTTCGCCGCCCTCGCACTCGCCGGAGTGCTCGCCAGCTACGCGATCGCCTCCTCGCTGATTTACGGGCTCGGGCTGACCAACTAGGGATGCCGGTGGGCACGCTTGTCGCGCTGCCGCACCCGGAGTCCGGACGCCTGAAGTCGCCGTAGCAGCTCGCGCCCCGTCACGGGCTCGGCACCGCGGGCGACGAGGTCATCCCAACTGCGCAGCGGCACGTCGTAATGGTCGTTGTCGAAACCGCGCTCCGGGATGCCGGCGGCCGCGGCGAACTCGTGCAGCTCGGCGTAGGACGTGTCGCTCACCAGGTGCGCCCACACAGTGCCGTGCGCGGGCCAGATCGGCTCGTCGATCAGCACCGTCATGGGGCGATCCTACGAGCGCCGTTAGGGTGGCGGCATGACGCAGCAGGATCTCGCGAAAGCCATCCAGCGACCCGGCGCTGTGCCGCCGTTCCTGGCAGCGCTCGGCATCTTCCTGGCCCTCGTCGTGTTGGGCTTCCTCGGTGCGACGTTCACGGCGCTGTCGGTCTCGACTTGGGTGGAGTATCCGGCCGGGTTCTTTCTACATATCTGGGCGGCGCAACTCCTGTCGGGCCTCGTCGGCCCGTTGCCGATCGCGCTGGGCGCATTCCTCTGCTTCTGGCAGATCGCGCCGATCGCGCCGAACCTGCGGCTTGCGCATGTCGTGACTCGGGCGATCCTCGCCGGCCTCGCGGGCACTCTGCTTCTCTTCCTGGTCGGGATCGCCTGGTGGCTGGTCACCCAACTGCTCGCGCTCGGGGGAGTGCTCGACGGCGGCGGCCTGTACGATTCGACCCCACTCGGACCCAACCCGCTTTCGCTCCTCTTCCAATCGCTCGCGACCTTCGTGCAGGTGCTTCCACTGCTCGTCCTCGGTGCCGTTCTGCTCTGGGGATGGCTGCAACGGCATCCCCCGAAGCAGGTCCCGAAGGGCACGCTCGACGAGGTGTGATCACTTCCCGCATCCCGTTTGGGTTTCGGGCGGTCTTGCGGCTAAACTCGACCTTTGGTGTGCGCCCCGGCAGGTGCTGGGCTCCGTCCTCAAACGGTGCAGCCACCCAACTCTCTTCCAACAAAGGATTACTCGTGGTCTACGCAATCGTGCGCGCCGGTGGGCGGCAGGAGAAGGTCGAAGTCGGCACGGTCGTCGTGCTCGACCGCATCGCCGCCGACAAAGACGGCAACATCCAGCTCGTTCCGGTTCTGCTGGTCGACGGCGACACGATCACCCACGACGCCAAGGCGCTCGCGAAGGTGACCGTCACCGCGGAGGTCGTCGGCGACGAGCGTGGCCCGAAGATCGTCATCCAGAAGTTCAAGAACAAGACCGGGTACAAGAAGCGCCAGGGTTTCCGCGCTGACCTGACCCGCGTCAAGATCACCGGCATCAAGTAAGGACCGCGAGATGGCACACAAAAAGGGCGCATCCTCGACCCGCAACGGTCGCGACTCGAACGCGCAGTACCTCGGCGTCAAGCGCTTCGGCGGCCAGGTCGTCAAGGCCGGCGAGATCATCGTTCGCCAGCGCGGCACCCACTTCCACCCCGGTGCGAACGTCGGGCGTGGCAGCGACGACACCCTCTTCGCCCTCGCGGCGGGTGCGGTGCAGTTCGGTGCGAAGGGCCGCCGCAAGGTCGTCAACATCGTTCCGGCGGGCTGACGCCCACTCCATAGGTTTTCGGCGAGGGCGGACTTCGGTCCGCCCTTCGTCACGTTTACGGCCAGGTTTCAATACGGCAGGAAAGGAGTGACCGGATGACGACCTTCGTCGACCAGGTGACTCTTCACTTGCGGGCTGGCCATGGCGGACACGGCTGCGTGTCGGTGCGCCGCGAGAAGTTCAAGCCGCTCGCCGGCCCCGATGGCGGCAACGGCGGCCACGGCGGCGACATCACGCTGGTCGCCGACCCGCAGGTCACGACCCTCCTGAGCTACCACCGCGGCCCGCACCGCTCAAGCGGTAACGGCGGCCCCGGCATGGGTGACCACCGCTCGGGCGCGAGCGGCGAGGGTCTCGAACTCACCGTGCCGGTCGGCACTGTCGTCAGCTCCGCAGACGGCGAACTGCTCGTCGACCTCGACGAACCGGGGATGCGCCTCGTCGTCGCCCCCGGCGGCCAGGGCGGGCTCGGCAACGCCGCCCTCGCGACAACGAAACGCAAGGCCCCCGGGTTCGCACTACTCGGCACTCCCGGCTGGGAGGGCGATGTCGTCCTCGAGTTGAAGACGGTGGCGGATGTCGCGCTCGTCGGGTTCCCCAGTGCGGGCAAGTCGAGCCTCATCGCCGCGATGTCGGCTGCGCGGCCGAAGATCGCCGACTACCCGTTCACGACCCTGCACCCGAACCTCGGCGTCGTCGAGGCGGGCTCGTCGCGCTACACCGTCGCCGATGTGCCGGGACTCATCGAAGGTGCGAGTGAAGGCAAGGGGCTCGGCCTCGAGTTCTTGCGCCATGTCGAACGCTGCGCTGCGCTGCTGCACGTGATCGACTGCGCCACCCTCGAACCCGGCCGTGATCCGCTCACCGACCTCGATGTCATCCTCGGCGAACTGGCCGCTTACCCGGTGCCCGACGGGCAGGTGCCGCTGGTCGAGCGCCCGCAGCTGGTCGCGCTCAACAAGATCGATGTGCCCGACGCCCACGATCTCGCCGAGATGGTGAAGCCGATGCTCGAGGAGCGCGGCTACCGGGTCTTCGAGATCTCGGCGGTGAGCCGAGCCGGGCTGCGGGAGCTGTCGTTCGCGCTCGCCGAGCTGGTGGATGCCGACCGCGCCGCGCGCATCGCCGCCGCCGCGATCAAGCCGCGCATCATCCTGCGGCCGAAAGCGATCGACGAGGTCGAGTTCACGATCCGGGTCGAAGGCGGCACCGAGACGCTCTACCGGGTGCTCGGTGCGAAGCCGGAGCGTTGGGTGCAACAGACCGACTTCAACAACGAAGAGGCCGTCGGCTTCCTAGCCGACCGGCTCGCGAAGCTCGGCATCGAGGAGGCGCTCTTCGCCCACGGCGCCGTGCCCGGGTCGGCCGTCGTCATCGGCCAAGGTGACTCACGCGTCTTCGACTGGGAGCCGACGCTCACCTCCGCGGCGGAGCTCATCACGAGCCCGCGCGGCACCGACGCCCGGTTCGACGACAACCGTCGCCGCACCAGCGCCGGGCGTCGCGAAGAGTACAAAGAGCGGATGGACGCCAAAGCCGCCGCGCGCGCCGAGCTGGAGGCCGAGCGCGGCGCGGGCATCTGGGATACGGATTCGGAAGTTCGGGAGGGCGAGTGACGCGGGACGCGGTACTCGGTGCACGGCGCATTGTCGTCAAGGTCGGTTCGTCGAGCGTCAGCGGCGCCAACACGGGTCAGATTGATCCGCTCGTTGACGCCCTCGTCGCGACCTACCAGCGCGGCGTCGAGGTCGTGCTCGTCTCGTCAGGTGCCATCGCGAGCGCCATCGCGTCGCTCAAACTCGACGGCCGCCCGCAGGATCTCGCAACGCAGCAGGCTGCAGCCGCGGTCGGCCAGAACGTGCTGATGTGGCGGTACCAGACCTCGCTCGACCGCTACAGCATCCTCGCGGGTCAAGTGCTGCTCACCGCAGGCGACCTCGAGAATCCCACCCATCGCAGCAACGCGCAGCGCGCGATGGAGCGGTTGCTCGACCTGCGCATCCTGCCGATCGTCAACGAGAACGACACCGTCGCGACGCAAGAGATCCGCTTCGGCGACAACGACCGACTCGCGGCCCTCGTCTCGGAGCTCATCGGGGCCGATCTGCTCGTTCTGCTCTCGGACATCGATGCGCTCTACACTCGCCCGCCGCACGAGCCTGGCGCCCGGCCGATCGCGCATGTGCCGTTTGACGATGACCTCTCGGGCGTCGAACTCGGCGACATCGGTGCGGCCGGAGTCGGCACCGGGGGAGCGGGCACCAAGATCGCCGCGGCGAAGCACGCGGCGGCGACCGGTACTCCCGTGCTGCTCACCTCGACCGC
Organism: Pseudolysinimonas sp.; assembly: GCF_031389465.1. GTDB lineage: Bacteria > Actinomycetota > Actinomycetes > Actinomycetales > Microbacteriaceae > Pseudolysinimonas_A. The sequence goes on along the minus strand of NZ_JANMSQ010000277.1, from coordinate 2,042 downwards.
GAACGTCGCTCTCGCCCTCGCAGGCGGCGAGACCGGCACCTGGTTCGACGCCAGCACTGCCGCGGGATGACCTCGGCTATTTGCCCGATTCGGGTGTCTCGGGCGTGGTTGAGACCCCCGAAATGGGCGATTGGCCTGGTTCTTTCGGCACGAGGGGGATCGCGACCGCGGGGGCGAGGGCGAGCAGAGCGATCGCCGCTGAATAGCCCGTCACGGCGATGAGGGCGCCAACCGTGGGGGCGACGATCGCGGCGGCGAGGTACTGCCCGGTGTTCTGCGCCCCGAGCGCGCGACCCGACCAATGCGCCCCGGCGATCTCGGCGACAGCGGTGAATGCGAGTCCGTTGTCGGCGACACTCACACATGACGCGAGCACGTAGAACACCGCGACGGCCGCTGCCCAGTGCAGTTCGCCGGCGACGGCGGTAAGCAGCAGCAGCGGGATGCCGGCGAGCGCGACCCAGCGCAGCGGACGCAGGCGGCTGCCGAGCCGGTCGCTCAGCACCCCGACCGCGACACGGCCGCCGGCTCCCAACAGTTGGGCGAGCGCGACGACGATTCCCGCGGCGACCGGGTCCCACTGCTGATCGGCGATGAGCCACACCAGACCGAAGGTGGCGAGCGCGTATTGCGGCACGACCAGCAGTGCCGACACCAGATGGATGCGGGCCAACGTTCCGTCACCCCGGTACGGGTTCGCGGGCCGACCTTCAGCGTCGACGGGCCGCGACGGCCGCGGAGGGTTGACGATGAACAGCGCGCTCGCGATTGTCGCGAAGGCGACTACGGCACCGGCGACGATGAGCGATGGCGCGATCTCGCCACCCGCGGCCAGGGCCGGAACGATGAGAGCACCCGCCGCCATGCCGAGGGGGAGCGACGTCTGACGCAGGCCCATCGCGAGCCCGCGTCGTTCCGGTGGGAACCAGCCGATGACGACCCGCCCGCTCGTCGCACTCGTCGCCGCCCCGCCGATGCCGCACAGCGCGAAAGCGAGTGCGAGGAGGACATAGCTATCGGATCCGGCAGCGGCAATTGATGCGAGTGCGCCGACGATGGCGACGACGAGCCCGGTCACCAGGATGATGCGCTCACCCCAGCGGTCGGTCGCCGCGCCCCAGAGGATGAGGGTCAACAGAACGCCGACGTTCGGTGCCGTCGCGATGAGCCCGGCTTCCGCGAGCGAGAGCCCGCGCTCCGTGTGCAGCAACGGGATGAGGTACGCCGGAGTCGAGATCAACAGCGCCGTCGCCGCTTGCGACCCGCCCCCGACGACGAGCATCAGCCATGGGCGGGGAGTGCGAAGCGCGAACATCCCTCCCATCCTGCCCCCGGGGGCGAGCCCGGATAGAATCACGCGCATGTCCGACACCCTGGTCGCCGCCTCGCTCACCTCGAAGTTGGAGCGCGCCCGCGTCGCGTCGCGCACGCTGGCGACCACCGCATCCGGGGTGAAGGATGCCGGCCTCGAGGCGATCGCGCGGGCTGTTGAGAGCGGGGCCGACCGCATCCTGCCGGCCAACGAACTCGACCTCGCGAATGGCCGCGAGAACGGACTCTCGGCGGGGCTGCAAGACCGCCTGAAGCTCGACGAATCCCGCCTCGCCGGGCTGGCCGCCTCGGTGCGGGATGTCATCGCCCTTCCCGATCCCGTCGGTGAGGTGCTTCGTGGCTCGACCCTGCCCAACGGGGTGCTGCTCAGCCAAGTGCGGGTGCCGTTCGGCGTCGTCGGCGCGATCTACGAGGCGCGCCCGAACGTGACCATCGACATAGCTGCCCTCGCGTTGAAGAGCGGCAACGCGGTCGTGTTGCGTGGCGGATCGGCTGCCGAGAACACCAACCGGGTGCTCGTCGAGCTGCTGCAGGAGGCGCTCGCGGGCATCGGGCTTCCCGGTGACGCGGTGCAGACGATCGACGAGTTCGGCCGCGAGGGTGCGAAGCAACTCATGCAGGCCCGCGGCTACGTTGACGTGCTCATCCCGCGGGGGAGCGCACAGCTCATTGACACGGTGGTGAGCGAGTCGAAGGTTCCGGTCATCGAG
>NZ_JANMSQ010000229.1:0-18897 GCF_031389465.1 Pseudolysinimonas sp. | reverse complement strand
CGCAGTCACGGCGTGTCTTCCGACTATGTCCTCGGCGCGACCGTCGTCACCGCGAGCGGCGCGGTCGTCGACGCGTCACCCGCCGGCGACGCGGACCTCTACTGGGCCCTGCGCGGCGGCAAGGGCGGGTTCGGGGTCGTGGCCGAGGTGCGGGTGCGCCTGGTTGCGCTACCTGAGCTCTACGCGGGCGCGCTCACCTTCGACACGCCGCACGTCGAGACCGCCCTTCGCGGCTGGATGCAGTGGACCGGCGATGCCCCCGCCGACGTCACCACCTCGGTCGTGCTCATCCGCTACCCCGACCTGGAGTTCCTGCCGCCGCATCTGCGCGGACGGTTCCTGCTCAACCTGCGCTTCGCCTACCCGGGGGCCGCGGCCGAGGGCGAACGACTCGCGGCGGGATTGCGCGCCCTGGCTCCCGTCGATGTCGATGATGTCGGTCCGATGGTGCTCACCGACGTCGCGCGCATCCACTCCGACCCGACCGAGCCGGGCCCGGCGTGGGGCTGGGGCGCCCTGCTGACGACAATCGACGACGACTTCGCGACGGCGCTCACCTCGGCCTTCCATCCGGCTGCGCCCGTCCCCTTCCTCGCGATTGAGGTGCGCCACCTCGGCGGCGCGGCGACGACCGATGTCGACGGCGGCTCCGCGGTCGGTGGACGCGAAGGCGCATTCGCGATTCACGTCGTCGGCGCTCCCGATCCAGCGCTTTTCGCCGAGGTGCTGCCTCGCGCCGCAAGCGGTTTCGCTGCGGAGATTGCCCCGTGGGTCGCGCCGTTCACGACGATCAACTACTCCGCTCGGTTCGCCGATGCTGCGGAGTTCGCCAGAGCGTGGCCGGCATCGACGTTTGAGCGGCTCGCGGCGGTGCGCCGACGCGTCGACCCGCACGGCGTATTCGCCTACGGAGTGACCTGATCCGCTAGTCCGGAACGGGACTGCCCGGGATCAGGTAGGCCCGCTCGTGGTAGAGCAATGCCGCGTCTTCGGGGCCGAGCCCGCCGTCTTCCACCTGGACGACCACGACAGCGTTGTCGGCGACCGGGAGACGTTCGACGATGCGCCCGATCATCCAGGCGGGTACGTCCTTCAACAGCGGAAGATCGAGCGGACCGGGCGCCCAATGGTCGCCCGCGAAGCGTTCGTCATGAGGTCCGGAGAGGCGATCGGCGAGCGCACGGTTGCGGGCGCCGAGCAGGTGGATGAGCACGTGAGTCGTGCCCTCGACGGCCGGCCAGGCGGTCGAGATGCGCGCCATGTTGAAGGTCGCGAGTGGCGGAACCGCGGCGAGGGAGGCGAGCGAGGTCACCGTGAAGCCGACGGGCGTGCCGTCGGGGGTGCGGCCGGTCACCACCGCGACTCCCGCAGCGTGCCGACGGAAGGCCAACTTGAACGCAGAGAGGTCGTCGACGATGTGCGGTTCCACACGACTAGTAAACCGTGTCCACGGCGCTGGAATTCCTTTGGACGCCGAGGCCGCCCATAGCATGGACGGGTCATGATCCAATCGATCGATCTCCGCGGCCGGCGTCCCACCCCGAGTGAACTCCGGGCTCTCGTGCATCGCGCCGAGGTCGACGTGTCGGCCGCCATCCCGGTTGCCGCGGACCTCATCCGCGACGTTCGCGAGCGCGGCACGACCGCACTCGACGAACAAGCCGACCGGTTCGACGGGGGCCGCGCGGCTGCGATCCGGGTCGACCCGGCTTCGATCGCGGCCGCGGTCACCCGTTTGCCCCAGCAGATCCGGGCCGCTCTCGATGAGGTCATCGACCGCGAGCGCGCCGCGAGCCGCGCCCAGGTACCGGCTCCCGCCGTCACCACCGTTGCTCCGGGCGCGCAAATCACCCAGCGCTGGCAGCCCGTCGACCGGGTCGGGCTCTACATCCCCGGTGGCAAGGCGGTCTACCCGTCGAGCGTCGTCATGAACGTCGTGCCCGCGCAGGTCGCGGGGGTTGGTTCGATCGCCCTCGCGTCGCCGCCCCAGAAGGACTTCGAGCACGGGATTCACCCGCTCATCCTCGGTGCGGCTGGAGTACTCGGCGTCGACGAGGTCTACGCGATGGGCGGCGCCGGCGCGATCGGCGCGCTCGCCTACGGCATCCCGTCGCTTGCCCTCGACCCGGTCGATGTCGTCGCTGGACCCGGAAACGTCTACGTCGCCGCCGCGAAGCGTGTCGTGCAGGGGGATGTCGGAATCGACGCTGAAGCGGGTCCGAGCGAGGTGCTCGTGATCGCGGATGCCGACGCCGACCCCGTCGTCGTCGCCGCCGACCTGATCAGCCAGGCGGAACACGACGAATCGGCGGCGGCCGTGCTGGTGACCGACTCCGCAGAGCTCGCGGATGCCGTGCGGGCCGAGCTCGAGCGTCAGGTCGCGCAGACGGCGGCGCGCGAGCGAGTGCTCGTCGCCCTCGCGGGACCGCAGTCGGCAATCGTGCTTGTCGACGACCTCGACACCGCCGCGCGGGTCAGCGACGCGTACGCACCGGAGCACCTCGAGATTCAAACGGCCGACCCGGGCGCCGTGCTCGACCGCATCTCACACGCCGGAGCGATCTTCCTCGGCACCTATTCGCCGGTGAGTCTCGGCGACTACCTCGCGGGGTCGAACCACATCCTGCCGACCGGTGGCACCGCGCGCTTCGCCTCCGGTATCTCGGCCGTCACCTTCCTCCGCCCGCAACAGGTCGTGCACTACGACACCGACGCCTTGCGCACGGTCGCCCACCACATCCGCACCATGAGCGACGCCGAGCACCTTCCCGCGCACGGCGACGCGGTAGACGCGCGATTCCGGGGAGACTGACCTCCGGGCTTTCTCTTGACGAGGGCTTTATCCTGGTCAGACCATGTTCTGCCCGTTCTGCCGCTACTCGGATAGCCGCGTCGTCGATTCGCGCACGAGCGACGACGGCCTCGCCATCCGCCGACGTCGGCAGTGTCCGGAGTGCGGTCGCCGGTTCTCGACCACCGAGACCGCCAGTCTCTCGGTCATCAAGCGTTCGGGAATCGTTGAACCGTTCAGCCGAGAGAAGATCGTCTCGGGCGTGCGGAAGGCGTGTCAGGGCCGCCCGGTGAGCGACGCCGATCTCGCGCTCCTCGCGCAGCGCGTCGAGGAGAGCATCCGGGCGACCGGCGTCTCGCAGATCGACGCCAATGACATCGGCCTCTCGATTCTGCCTCCGCTGCGCGAACTCGATGAGGTCGCCTACTTGCGCTTCGCGAGCGTCTACCAGGGCTTCGACTCGCTCGAGGACTTCGAGGCGGCCATCGCACTGCTCCGAGTCGAGAACGCGAGCACGGGCGAAATCGAAACTCCCGCGGGCTGAGTAGCCGCGCAGCGGCGTATCAATCTCCCGCGGGATGAGTAGCCGCGCAGCGGCGTATCGAAACCTCGACTTGTTGGTCCCTGGTTTCGATACGCGTGCCGCTGTGCGGCGCGCTACTCAACCCACGGTGTGGGTAGCCTGGGCGGGATGTACGCCCTCCTGTTCCGCTTCGTGCTTCGCCGGATGGACCCGGAGCGAGCGCACCATCTCGCACTTCGGGTAATTCGCCTGCTGCCGGGGTTCCTGCGCGGGTACAGCCGCCCGCATCCATCGCTCGCCGTGGAGGCGCTGGGCCTGCGCTTCCCGTCACCGTTTGGACTCGCGGCCGGTTTCGACAAGGAGGCGGCAGGCATCCGCGGACTCGGGGTGCTCGGTTTCGGGCACATCGAGGTGGGCACGATCACCGCCGTCTCACAGCCTGGCAACCCGAAGCCCCGACTCTTCCGACTCGTCGCCGACCGGGCGGTCATCAACCGCATGGGGTTCAACAACGCCGGGGCTGAGGCCGCGGCTCACCAGCTTCGACGTGAGCGCCGCCGCCGCATCCGACCGGTCATCGGGGTCAATATCGGCAAGTCGCGGGTCGTCGCGGTCGAGGAGGCCCTCGAGGACTACCTGACCTCAACCCGGTTACTCGCCCCGCTCGCCGACTACCTCGTCGTCAACGTCAGCTCGCCGAACACCCCCGGGCTTCGGGGCCTGCAGGAACTCGACAAGCTCGGGCCCCTCCTGAAGGTGGTGCAGGATGCCGCCGCGGGCGTTCCGGTGCTCGTCAAGATCGCTCCTGACCTCACCGACGAGCAGGTGCTGAGGATCGCGGGGCTCAGTGTCGGACTCGGCCTCGCGGGCCTCGTTGCGACGAACACGACGATCTCACGGGAGGGACTGCGCTCTGACCTCACCGAGATCGCTGCGGCGGGGGAGGGCGGGCTCTCCGGCGCCCCTCTCGCCGAACGTTCTCTCGAGGTGTTGCGTCTGCTGCGCGCGTCGGTTCCCGCCGACTTCGCGCTCATCTCTGTGGGCGGAGTCGACACGGCGGCGGATGTCGCGGAGCGACTCGACGCGGGCGCGACGCTCGTGCAGGGCTACACGGCGTTCCTCTACCGCGGCCCGTTCTGGGCACGGCAGATCAACCGCGGGCTCCGGGCCGGGTCGCTTAAGCGGGATACTCTCCGCGCTTGACCTGAGGCTTCGGCAGGCGCAGGAACCGCATCTGGATGGCGCGCATCGCCGCGTACCAGCGCACGCGCTCCACCTTGTCTTTGCCGTACTTCGCAGCGAGCCGGCGGGTGACCTGGAAGCCGAGCACGACACAGTCGGCGACGACGAACAGGAAGATGGCCCAGAAGCCCAAGAAGGCGTAGTCGGCGATCTGCGGCACGAACCAGGTGAGGATGACGAGCACGAGCGTCGGCATCAGGATCTCGCCGGCGCTGAACCGCGCATCGACGAAGTCGCGCACGTAGCGCTTCTGCACGCCTTTGTCGCGGACCGGGAGGTAGCGCTCGTCGCCCCTCGCCATCCCGACGCGGGCCTTCTCTCGCTCACTCGCGATCGTCGCGCGGTTTTGCTGCGAAGCGAGTTTGCGGTCTTTCGGCACGAGCGGTCGACGCAGAGCGGCTTCCCGTTCCTTGCGGGTCGGGGTCGCGTGACCCTTGCCCGCGGGAGTCGGCTCCGGCAGGGCCGCGGGGGAGACAGGGGTGCTAGGGGTCTTGGCCACGACTTAAGATTACGGGATGCCTGCAACGCCGCCTTCGACACCGTTCGCCGACGAACTTCGGGAGGCGGTCGCGGCGGGGTTTCCGCTCGCGGTTGCTGACCTCTCGCGTCTCGTGCGCATCCCGTCGGTCTCGTGGGACGGCTTCGACCCGGAGCAGGTGGGGGCGAGCGCCGAGGCGGTGAGGGCCCTCGCGGCCGACACCGGCGTGTTCGATGACATCGACATTGTGCAGGTGCCGATCGGCGGAGGTAGCAAACTCGGCCTACCCGCAATCATCGCCACCCGGGCGGCCCGCAACGGGCGGCCGACGATCCTGCTCTACGCACACCACGACGTGCAGCCGCCTGGCGAGGACGAGCACTGGGATTCGGTGCCGTTCGAGCCGACCCTGCGGGGCGACCGGCTGTACGGCCGAGGCGCAGCGGACGACAAAGCCGGCGTGATGACCCACATCGCCGCGATCCGGTCCCTGGTGGCCGTCACCGAGGACGATCTGGATGTCGGCCTCGTGCTGTTCATCGAGGGCGAGGAGGAGTTCGGCTCCCGGTCGCTTCCCGAGATCCTGCGCCGCTATCGCAGTCGCATCGCGTCCGATGTCATCGTCGTCGCCGACTCGGGGAACTGGGACCTCGACACCCCCGCCCTCACGATCGCGCTCCGAGGTGCGGTCGCCTTCAACCTGCGGATCACAACCCTCGCCCACGCCTCCCACTCGGGCATGATGGGCGGCGCGGTGCCCGACGCGCCGATGGCCGCGATCGAGCTGCTCGCCACGCTCTGGAAGAAGGATGGGTCCGTCGCCGTCGAGGGGCTGACCAGCCACGACGAGGAGACTCCGAAGTACGGGGAGAACAAGCTCCGCGAGGAGTCGGGGCTGCTCGATGGGGTCAGCCCGATCGGTGCCGGCGCGATCCTCTCCCGGCTGTGGTACCAGCCGTCGATCACCGTTACCGGGATGGATATCCCGAACATCCGCAACGCCTCGAACACTCTCGTGCCCAGCGTTCGAGTCCGCATCAGCGCGCGGGTCGCGCCGGGCCAGACCGCTCAGGATGCGTTCACCGCGATCGAGGCTCATCTGCTGCGCCACGTGCCGTTTGGCGCTGAGATCTCGATCGAAGACCTCGACCTCGGCAACCCGTTCCTCGTCGACTCGACCGGATGGGCGGCCTCGGATGCGCTCGAGACGATGGGGGAGGCCTGGGGCACCGAAGCGGTCGAGATCGGGGCGGGAGGGTCGATCCCGTTCATCGCCGACCTCGTCGAGATGTTTCCGGCGGCGCAGATTCTCATCACGGGCGTCGAGGATCCTGATTCGCGCGCGCACAGCCCCAACGAGTCGCTGCACCTGCCCACCCTCCGCCGCGCGATCTTGTCGGAGGCGCTCCTGCTCGCGCGGCTGAACGGGAGATCCGGCGAATGAGCCGGGTGCTCGATTAGACTGAAAGACATGACTGACACCGCCCTGACTTCGACTGACCAGGTTTCGACCGATGTCTCTGCCCACGGCGTGAAGCTCACTGACACCGCGGCGACGAAAGTCAAGAACCTGCTTCAGCAGGAGGGTCGCGACGATCTTCGACTGCGGGTCGCGGTGCAGCCGGGCGGGTGCAGCGGCCTCATCTACCAGCTCTACTTCGACGAGCGCCTGCTCGACGGGGATGCGACCGTCGACTTCGACGGTGTCGAGGTTGTCATCGACAAGATGAGCGTGCCCTATCTCGACGGGGCGGCGATCGACTTTGAAGACACCATCCAGAAGCAGGGCTTCACGATCGACAACCCCAACGCCGCGGGGTCGTGCGCCTGCGGAGATTCCTTCCACTGAGCGGCGCGACTCTCCGACCCGCGGGGGTTTGACCCTCTGGCTGGTGGATAGACTGAGAGCAGGTCATCCACGTTCCTGAGAGGTCACCGGTGCGCTCCACTCGCTCCCCGAAGTCGAAATTGGCGCGTTGGGCGTTGCTCCCCATCATGGGCGCCGTGACCGTCATTCTCGCTGGCTGCACGCAAGCCCAGCTCATCGGCTTTCTGCCCGAGGATTCGGTCGGCGCGACGAACCACACCGATCGCATCACCGGCCTCTGGGTGACCTCGTGGATCGTGCTTCTCGCAGTCGGAATCGTCACCTGGGTCCTGATCATCTGGGCCGCGGTCGTCTACCGTCGCCGCAAGGGCCAGACCGGTTTTCCGGTGCAGCTGCGGTACAACATGCCGATCGAGATCTTCTACACGATCGTGCCGCTCATCCTCGTCATCGGGTTCTTCGCCTTCACTGTCCGCGACCAAACGGAGATCGAGCAGCCGATCGCCGACCCCGACGTTCAGATCGAGGTCTATGGTCAGCGCTGGTCGTGGGCGTTCAACTACGCCCACGAAGACGTCTACGAGGTCGGCATCCAGGCCCAGGAGGGCGAAAGCGGGCAGGTCGACACCGACCAGCTTCCCGTTCTCTACCTGCCGGTCGACGAGACGGTCGAAATCAAGATCGAGTCGCGCGACGTCATCCACTCGTTCTGGATCGTCGACTTCCTGTACAAGAAAGACATGATCCCGGCGCGGTCCAACTACATGTACTTCACCCCGCTCAAGGAGGGTGAGTACGACGGCAAGTGCGCCGAACTCTGCGGCGAGTACCACTCCCGAATGCTCTTCACGGTGAAGGTCGTTTCGCGCGAGGAATACGACGAACAGATGGCGCTGCTGCGCGAGAAAGGTCAGACCGGCCAGCTCGACAGCACCTACGACCTGAACCAGAACCTGCCAGGCACGGGCGCCACGGGCGAGGGAGAGAACTGATGACCACTACCACCGCGCCCCAGCAGTCCTTTGGCACGCCCAAGGTCGAGCGCAAGGGCAACGTCATCGTCAAGTGGATCACGACGACCGACCACAAGACGATCGGGTACCTCTACCTCATCTCGTCGTTCGTCTTCTTCTGCCTCGGCGGCGTGATGGCGCTCGTCATCCGCGCGCAACTCTGGGAGCCGGGCAGCACGCTCGTGGCGAGCGGCGAGCAGTACAATCAGCTCTTCACGATGCACGGCACGATCATGCTGCTGCTGTTCGCGACCCCGCTGTTCGCGGGCTTCGCCAACGTTGCGATGCCGTTGCAGATCGGTGCCCCGGATGTCGCCTTCCCGCGGCTCAACGCGCTTGCGTACTGGCTCTTTCTCTTCGGCGGAATCATCGCGGTCGCCGGCTACCTGACCCCGCAGGGGGCTGCGTCGTTCGGATGGTTCGCCTACGCCCCGCTGTCGAATACGACGTTTACGCCCGGGCTCGGCGGCAACCACTGGGTCTTCGGCCTGGCGATGACCGGTTTCGGCACGATCCTCGGCGCGGTGAACTTCATCACCACGATCATCACGATGCGCGCCCCCGGAATGACGATGTTCCGCATGCCGATCTTCACTTGGAACATCCTGGTGACGTCGATCCTCGTGTTGCTCGCGTTCCCGGTGCTCGCCGCGGGGCTCTTCGCGCTCGGCGCCGACCGGGTGTTCGAGTCGCACCTGCTCGATCCGGCGAACGGTGGCGCCATCCTGTGGCAACACTTGTTCTGGTTCTTCGGGCACCCCGAGGTGTACATCATCGCGCTGCCGTTCTTCGGCATCATCTCCGAGGTGCTGCCGGTCTTCAGTCGCAAGCCGATCTTCGGCTACAAGACCCTCATCTACGCAACGATCGCGATTGCGGCCCTCTCGGTGACGGTGTGGGCGCACCACATGTACGTCACCGGCTCGGTGCTGCTGCCCTTCTTCGCGCTCCTGACGATGCTCATCGCCGTGCCAACGGGTGTGAAGATCTTCAACTGGGTCGGCACGATGTGGCGTGGCTCGGTAACGTTCGAGACTCCGATGCTGTGGGCGATCGGCTTCCTCATCACCTTCACCTTTGGCGGCCTGACCGGCGTCATCCTGGCGAGCCCGCCGCTCGACTTCCACGTGTCCGACAGCTACTTCGTGGTCGCGCACTTCCACTACGTCGTGTTCGGCACCGTCGTGTTCGCCATGTTCTCCGGCTTCTACTTCTGGTGGCCGAAGTGGACCGGCAAGATGCTGAACGAGACGCTCGGCAAGTGGCACTTCTGGATGCTGTTCATCGGCTTCCACACCACCTTCCTCATCCAGCACTGGATCGGCGTCATGGGCGGTGCACGTCGCTACTGGAGCTACCTCGAGGAAGACGGCCTGACCTGGATGAACCAGATCTCGACGATCGGCGCCATGATCCTCGGCGCGTCGCTGTTGCCGTTCTTCCTCAATGTCATGATCACTGCGCGTCGTGGCGAGAAGGTCACCGTCGACGACCCGTGGGGCAACGCCCGGTCGCTCGAGTGGGCGACCTCGTGCCCGCCGCCGCGTCACAACTTCGTGTCGATCCCGCGCATCCGCTCGGAATCGCCGGCGTTCGACCTGCACCACCCGGAGGTGGGCCCGCAGGTCGGGATCGGACCGATGAAGGATGCCCCCGAGAGTCCCGTCGTCGACCTCGTCGACGGAGAGGTGAAGTAGCGTGCGCGTCAACGCCAACCTGTTCTGGATTCTCGCGGTCTTCTTCGGGCTCTCGGCGGCCGGATACACGCTGTGGTCGCTCATCGACTACGTGAACACCCCCACCCAGGTCGAGCCGATCACGGCGCAGGGCGTTGAATGGGTGGGCACGGTTGGGATCACCCTCGGCGCTGTGCTGTCGGTCTTTATCGCGTTCTATCTGACGATCACGAAGCGCGCCCAGGGCGGCGAACTGCCCGAAGACACGTTCACGGCCGAGATCGATGACGGCGACCCGGAGGTCGGGCACTTCAGCCCGTGGAGCTGGTGGCCGATGGTGCTCGCGTTGGGCCTGGGCTTCATGTTCCTCGGGTTCGCGATCGGCATCTGGCTTGCCTTTATCGGCGGTCCGATTGTGTTGATCGCGATCATCGGCTGGCAGTACGAGTACTACCGCAACTTCTTCGCCCGCTAGAGTTCGCCCGCCAAAGGGGGAAACGCTTCGATGACTGATGCCGTGATCCGCGAAGCGCGTCCAGGCGACGAGGATGCGCTCTATGCGCTCGTCGGGCAGCTCGGGCACGCCTTCACTCCCGAGCGCGCCGCCTACGACACGACGCTCGGCGCCTATTTCGCGGGTTCACACCCCAACGTGCTGCTGCTCGTGGTCGATGACGGCTCGCCGCGCCTCGGCGGGTACGCGCTCACGACGATCGTTCCCCTGCTCACCACCAACGGACCGTCGGCTCAACTCCAAGAGCTTGTGGTCGACGATGAGGCCCGTGGTCTGGGCTATGGAACCCTCCTGGTGCGGGCGGTCGAGGCCGCCTGCGAGGAGCGGGGGGTGACCCAGTTGACGGTCGCGAGTCGCCGCGCCGGCGGTTTCTACGACCGACTCGGCTTCACCGACGCCGCCGAGTACATGCGGCGCTTCTTCCCGCCCGACCGGGGTGCCGCGCGCGTTCTACCCTGAGCGGTGGATCGGCGCTCAGTGGTGAGACTGGGCCTCGAGCTCGCTCTTGGTGACCGGGGCGATGCGATCCTCGAAGAACAGCTTCGACACCACGGCACGAACCCGCTGCACGACCGAGATGCGACCGTGCTTGTCGGGGCGCACCATGAGCGGCTGGTAGTCGTTGTACGTCACCAGGCGCCAGCGCTCGTAGTCGCTGAGTGGGTGGTGCACCTCGACGTACTCGCCACCGGGCAGCCGCACGATGCGGCCCGACTCGTACCCGTGGAGCGCGATCTCGCGGTCCTTCTTCTGCAGCGCGAAGCAGATGCGTCGTGCCACAACGAACGCGATGATCGGTCCGGCGATCAGCAGGATCTGGAGGGCGAGTGTCACCCCTTCAACGGCGAGCTTGAAGTGAGTCGCGATGAGGTCGGAGGATGCTGCAGCCCACATGACCGCGTACAGCGTCACGCCGGCGGCTCCGATGGCGGTGCGCATCGGAGCGTTCCGCGGACGGTCGGCGATGTTGTGGTGACGCTTGTCGCCGGTGACCCATGCCTCGAAGAACGGGTAGAACGCGACGAGACCGAGGAAGACCGGCAGGATCAGCAGCGGCACGAGGATGTTGAGCGACAGCGTCGCACCGAGAATCTCGAGCTCCCAGCCCATCGGGATGAGGCGCAGCATGCCATCGGCGAAACCGATGTACCAGTCGGGCTGGGTGCCCGCGGACACCGGGGACGGGTCGTACGGGCCGTAGTTCCAGATCGGGTTGATCGTCACGGTTGCCGCAACCAGCACGATGACGCCGAACACGATGAAGAAGAAGCCACCGGCCTTGGCCGCGAACACCGGCATGACCGGCACTCCCACCACGTTGTCGTTGGTACGGCCGGGACCCGCGTATTGGGTGTGCTTGTTGACGAACACCATGATCACGTGCACGCCGACGATCGCGACGAGAATCGCGGGCAGCAGCAGGATGTGCAGGCTGTAGAACATTCCGATGACCGTCGTGCCGGGGAACTCGCCGCCGAACAGCAGGTACGAGATCCAGGTCCCGATGACCGGGATGCCCTTGACCATGCCGTCGATGATGCGCAAGCCGTTGCCCGATAGCAGGTCGTCAGGGAGCGAATAGCCGGTGAAGCCCTCTGCCATGGCGAGGATGAAGAGCGTGAAGCCCAGCAGCCAGTTGATCTCGCGGGGCTTGCGGAACGCGCCGGTGAAGAATACGCGCAGCATGTGCAGGCCGATCGACGCGACGAACAGCAGCGCAGCCCAGTGGTGGATCTGACGTACCAGCAGGCCGCCACGGATGTCGAAGGAGATGTCGAGCGTTGAGGCCATCGCGGCCGACATCTCGATGCCCTTGAGCGGCACCCAAGCGCCGTCGTAGATGACCGGGACCATGCTGGCCTGGAAGAAGAAGGTCAGAAACGTGCCCGAGAGCAGCACGATGATGAGGCTGTAGAGCGCCACCTCGCCGAGCATGAACGACCAGTGGTCGGGGAAGATCTTGCGGCCGTAGTCGCGGATCCAGCCGGAGAGCTTGAAGCGCTCGTCGACATAGCCGGCGGCCCAGTTGGTGAAACGCATCCCGCGGCCGACTTCCGGCGTCGAATCGCCTTCGCCGGGGCGCCCGGTGTTCTCGACGGTCACAGCTTGCGCTCCCAGAAGCTAGGGCCGACGGGCTCGGTGAAGTCGCTTTGCGCGACCAGGTAGCCTTCGTCGTCGATGGTGATCGGCAGTTGCGGCAACGGGCGCTTGGCGGGACCGAAGATGACCTTCGCCTCGTCGGTGATGTCGAACTGCGACTGGTGGCACGGGCACAACAGGTGGTGGGTCTGCTGCTCGTAGAGCGCGACCGGGCAGCCGACGTGGGTGCAGATCTTGGAGTAGGCGATGATGCCCTGGTAGTTCCAGTCTTCCCGACCGGCGGAGACCGTGAGGTCTTCGGGCTTGAGCCGCATGAGCAACACTGCGGCCTTGGCCTTCTCTTCGAGCTTGCCGTGCTCGAGGTCTTCGAGGCCCTCGGGGATGACGTGGAACACCGAGCCGAGAGTGACGTCAGCCGCCCGGATCGGCGTGCCGTCGGGGTCACGCGCGAGCCGCGTGCCCTTCTTCCACAGCGTGTGCTTGAGCAGCGTCACCGGATCTTCGGCGGGCGCGAGGTCGCGGAACAGCACGATCGCGGGCAGCGGGAAGACGACAAGAGCGCCGATGAGGGAGTTGCGGATCAGCTTCCGGCGGGTGAAACCCGACTCCTGGTTGCCGGCGGTGAAGACCGCGGCCGCACCGGCGCGCTTCTCGTACTTCTCCTCGGGCGGGTGGCCGGCGTTGCGGTCTTCGACGAGGTCGTGGCCCTCCATGAGCGACTTCGACCAGTGCACAGCACCGAAGCCGATGCCGAACAGGGCAAGCGTCATCCCGAGCCCCAGCATGAGGTTGTTGGTGCGTACCGAGCCGGGGTCGGCGGCATCGATGGGGAAGATGAAGTACGCCGCGATCGCGAAGATGCTGCCGACGATCGATACCCAGAAGAACCAGGCGACGCGGCGCTCGTTCTGCCGCTCCTTCTTCGGGTCGACATCGCTGACCCGCGGGCGGTAGGGCGGGAAGCCGGGGTTCTCGATCGCGTCCGTGGACACGACGGCAGTTCCGGGTGCGTCGGCCGGGATATCCCGGCGCACGACCGCACGCCCGGGTTCGGCGCTGCCGTGGTCTGCCATGCTCTTCTGCTCTCTTGTTCTCTTCGTGCGTCGGAACGCTTAGTTTGACTTCGCGGTGAGCCAGACAGTCACCGCGACGATCGCGCCGAGCGCGAAGATCCAAACGAACAGACCCTCCGAAACCGGGCCCAGACCACCGAGGTCAAGGCCGCCGGGGGAGGGGTTGTCGTTGAGGTATTCGAGGTAGGCGATGATGTCGCCCTTCTCCTCCGGCGTGATGTTGAGGTCGTTGAACACCGGCATGTTCTGCGGCCCGGTCACCATCGCCTCATACACGTGGGCGGGGTCGACGTCCTTCAGGTCGGGCGCGAACTTGCCTTCGGTGAGGGCGCCACCTGCGCCAGCCACGTTGTGGCACATCGCACAGTTGATGCGGAACAGCTCGGCACCGAGGGCGACATCGCCTTCTCCCGTGAGGTACTCGTCGGCCGGGATGCCGGGACCCTGACCGAGCGTTGCGACGTAAGCCGCAAGCTCTTCGATCTGCTCCGCGGTGAACTGCACGGGCTTGGCCTCAGCCTGCGGTCCAGAGGCGGCCATCGGCATCCGACCGGTGCCGACCTGGAAGTCGACCGCAGCAGCACCGACACCGACGAGGCTGGGGGCGTCGGTGGTGCCGACGGCCCCGATCCCGTGGCACGAGGCGCAGTTCGAGAGGAAGAGCTTCTCGCCCTCTTCGGAAGCCGTCGCGGTTGCGGACGTGGGGCTCGCCGTGGCGCTTGAAGTGACGAGCGCGTAGGCGCCGCCGGTGGTCAGCAGGCCGATCAGGAGGAGCGCGACTGAAGCGAGAGGAGAGCGGCGGCCCGTGCGACGACTGCGTGACATAGGGCTCAGACTCCGAAATTGGGGAGGACGTAGATGATGAGGAACAGGCCGATCCACACCACGTCGACGAAGTGCCAGTAGTACGAGACCACGACTGCAGTCGTTGCTTCTTTGTGGGTGAAGCGTTTGACGGCGAAGAAGCGGCCGATCACGATGAGGAACGCCAGGAGGCCGCCGGTCACATGCAGGCCGTGGAAGCCGGTCGTGAGGTAGAAGGCCGAACCGAAGGAGTCGGAGGTGAACCCGACGCCTTCACTGACGAGGAGGGCGTATTCGTAGACCTGGCCGATGATGAACAGCGCGCCCAGGAAGAAGCTCGCGAAGAACCACTCGACGACGCCCCATTTCCAGAACGCGAGCGGGCCACCGGTGCGCCACTTCTGCAGGCGCTCGGCCGCGAAGACGCCATACTGCGCGGTCACCGACGAGGAGACGAGGATGATCGTGATCGCCAGCGAGAACCAGATGTTGAGTTTCGATCCCTGGTCGGCCCACAGACCCGGCGACGTCGACTTCAGCGTGAAGTAGATCGCGAACAGGCCGGCGAAGAACATGACCTCGCTGCCGAGCCACACGATCGTGCCGACTTGCACGGTGTTCGGACGATTGATAACCCCAGCGGCCGGGCGGTGCGAAATCGGTGTCGAGGTCACGATTCCATTATGGCCGAAATCAGAGGTCGCTACGATCGACGCCATGCCGACGGAACTCACTTGGCCAGCTCTGCTCACCCAACTCTTGGCCGGGGCGGATCTGTCGATCGCTGAAGCGTCCTGGGCGATGGAGCAGGTGATGGAGGGGGAGGCCACCCCGGCGCAGCTCGCCGGGTTCCTGGTTGCTCTCAGGGCGAAGGGCGAGACGGTCGATGAGATCGTCGGATTCCGGGATGCGATCCTGGCGCACGCTCAGCCGCTCGCCGTCGATCCGATGGCGCTCGACATGGCGGGTACCGGTGGTGACCGGATGGGTACCGTCAATGTGTCGACGATGGCATCCATCGTTGCTGCCGCTGCGGGGGCGAAAGTCGTCAAGCACGGCAACCGCGCGGCGTCGTCGGCTTCGGGATCGTCGGATGTCCTCGGCGCGCTCGGGATCGGGCTTCACTTGCCGCCGGAGCGGGTTGCCGCTGTGCTCGACGAGGTCGGCATCACCTTCGTCTTCGCTGCGCTCTTCCACCCCGGCTTCAAGCACGCCGGCCCGGTTCGTGCCGAACTCGGCATCCCGACGGTCTTCAACTTCCTCGGTCCGCTGTGCAACCCGGCACGCCCCGAGGCATCGGCGGTCGGCGTCGCTGCGCTCGACAAGGTGCCCCTGATCACCGGAGTGTTCCGTACCCGCGGCGTCACGGCGCTCGTCTATCGCGGCGACGACGGACTCGACGAGTTGACGACGACCGGGCACAGCCACATCTGGGAGGTGTCGCGCGGCGACATCCACGAGCACGACCTCGATCCCGCCGACCTCGGGATCGCGCGGGCGAGCATCGCTGATCTGCGGGGCGGGGATGCCGCGCACAATGCGGGGATCGCGCGCGCGGTGTTCGCCGGCGACCCGGGGCCGGTGCGCGACATCGTGCTCCTCAACGCCGCCGCCGGCCTCGTCTCGTGGCAGCTCGCCCACGACGCCGCGCAGCAGGAACGCGACATCCGCGAACGTTTCACCGAAAAGCTCGCCGTCGCCACCGAGGCGATCGACTCGGGCGCGGCGACGGCAAAGCTCGACGCCTGGGTTGCCGCGACGCAGCGCGCTGGAGCATAAGAGCGGAGGCCATTTCTGGCCTTCGCCGCGACGCCAGCGCCGACGCCCGGCTCGGGCGGCGGGCAGCTAGTTGTCGTCGACCCAGTCGAAGGTGCGGGTGACCGCCTTCTTCCAGATGCGCATTCGCTCCGCGCGTTCGACGTCACCCATGGCGGGCGTCCAGCGGCGGTCCTCACGCCAGTTCGCACGCAGCTCGTCGAGGCTCGACCAGAACCCCACAGCGAGCCCCGCGGCGTAGGCCGCACCGAGCGCCGTCGTCTCGACCACCGCGGGACGCACGACCGGCATCCCGAGCACGTCGGCCTGGAACTGCATGAGGGTGTCGTTGGCGACCATCCCGCCGTCGACCCTCAGTTCGGTGATCGGCGTCGGGAGGTCGGCGTCGGCAGCGTCGACCACGTCGACGGTCTGCAGCGCGACCGCCTCGAGCGCGGCGCGTGCGATGTGCGCCTTCGTGGCGAATCGAGTCAGCCCGAGGATCGCCCCGCGCGCGTCGGGCCGCCAGTAGGGAGCGAACAGCCCCGAGAAGGCCGGAACGAACGCGACCCCGCCGGTGTCGGGCACTGTGAGCGCCAACTGCTCGACATCCGCCGAATTCTCGAAGAAGCCCAGGTTGTCGCGCAGCCACTGGATGAGCGAGCCGGTGACCGCGATCGACCCCTCCAGGGCGTAGCGCGGCGCTTCGTCGCCGAGCCGGTATGCGACGGTCGTGATGAGTCCGTTCGCGGACTGCACGATCTTCGTCCCGGTGTTGGCGATGAGAAAGTTGCCGGTGCCGTAGGTGTTCTTGCTCTCGCCCGCCTCGAAGGCGGCCTGCCCGAAGGTCGCGGCTTGCTGGTCGCCGAGGATGCCGGCGATCGGCACACCTGAGAGGGGCGCGATCGCGGTGCCGTACACCTCCGACGACGACCGGATCTCGGGCAGAAGAGCGCGCGGGATGCCGAACGCCGTCAGCAGGTCGTCATCCCAGGCGAGGGTGGCGAGATCCATCAGCAGGGTGCGGCTGGCGTTGGTGACATCGGTGGCATGCACTCCACCGTCGGGGCCGCCCGTGAGATTCCAGAGCACCCACGAGTCGGTGGTGCCGAAGGCGAGTTCGCCCGCTTCCGCTCGTACCCGAGCTCCGTCGACCGAGTCGAGCAACCAGGCGATCTTCGTCGCCGAGAAGTAGGTCGCGAGCGGGAGCCCGGTCTTCGCGCGGAACCGGTCGACCCCGCCGTCGGCAGCAAGACGGTCGATGAGATCTTGGGTGCGCGTGTCCTGCCAGACGATCGCGTTCGCGATCGGCTCGCCCGTCGCGCGATCCCAGATGACTGTCGTCTCGCGCTGGTTGGTGATGCCGATCGCGGCGACTTGGGCGGCGTCGGCGCCCGCGGCCTCGAGCGCCTCGGCCAGCACCGCGAACGTGTTGTCGCGGATCTCGGTCGCGTCGTGCTCGACCCAGCCCGCCTGGGGGAAGATCTGCCGATGTTCGCGTTGACCGGTCGCGACCGGCGTCCCGGCATGGTCGAAGAGGATCGCGCGGGTGCTGGTGGTTCCCTGATCGATCGCGACGACGTACGAGTGCGACAACTTCGTCATGTCGGCAAGATAAGCACGAGCTCACCAAGATCCGGGGGAGTAGTCCTTGAGGAAAACTCCGAACAGGTCTTCGCCGGCCTCACCGCGCACGATCGGGTCGTAGACCCGCGCGGCGCCATCGACGAGGTCGAGGGGAGCGTGGAAGCCTTCTTCGGCGAGCCGCACCTTCGTCGGGTGAGGGCGTTCGTCGGTGATCCAGCCGGTATCGACGCTCGTCATGAGGATGCCGTCGGTCTCGAACAGTTCCCGGGCGCTCGTACGCGTGAGCATGTTGACCGCGGCCTTCGCCATGTTGGTGTGGGGATGCCCGGGTCCCTTGTAGCCGCGGCCGAAGACACCCTCCATCGCGCTCACGTTTACAACGTAAGTGCGCCGCGCGGGGGACGCGGCGAGAGAGGCCCGCAGCTTCGAAATGAGGATGAACGGCGCCGTATCGTTCGCCAGCTGCACCTCCAGCATCTCGAGCGGGTCGACGGCGTCGACGCTCTGGGTCCACGAGTTGATCGGCGCGAGGTCGGGGACCAGCCCACCCGCGTCGATCGCGGTGCCGGCGGCGAGTCGCTCGAGCGAGGACGACCCGGCCGCCATCGCGAGTTCGGTGAGCTCATCGGCCTTCGCCGTCGCGGCCGCGAGGATCGGGTGCGCGGCGACCGCGCGGGCGAGCGCCTGCGGGTGCGCATCGTTGGTGTGGCCGAAAGTCTCCATCTCGGGGAGCGGACCATCGGGCAGCGGAGCGAGCTCGGCATCCACGAGCCGGGAGTAGGCACCGGGGGAGCGGCGCACCGTCTGCGCGGCGTTGTTGATGAGGATGTCGAGCGGCCCGTGCTCGGCGACGGACTCGGCGAGACCGATCACCTGTGCCGGATCACGCAGGTCGATGCCGACGACGCGCAGCCGGTCGATCCAGTCGGAGGAGTCGGGAAGGCTCGTGAAGCGGCGCACCGCGTCGCGGGGGAAGCGGGTGGTGATCGTCGTATGTGCGCCATCGCGCAGCAGGCGCAGCGCGATGTACATCCCGATCTTGGCGCGGCCGCCGGTGAGGAGCGCGCGTTTGCCGGTCAGGTCGGTGCGCGCGTCACGTTTGGCGTGACTCATCGCCGCGCAGGCCGGGCACAGCTGATGGTAGAAGGCGTCGACGATCGTGTAGTCCTGCTTGCAGATGTAGCAGGGGCGGGGCTTGATGAACACGCCGGCGATCGCGTTCGTTGCGGCGCCCGAGATCGGAACACCCCGCGTCTCGTCGTCGATGCGATCGGGGGCGCCGGTCGCCGTGGCGGCCACGACGGCACGGTCGTTCTCCTGGATCTGCGCCCGCAGTTCTAGGCGGCGCTCCCTTTTGACCTCTTTGAACATCGCCGCGGTCGCACGACGCACGGCTTGGAAGTCGGGATGCTCGCGGTCGACCTTCGCGAGGCTGGCGAGTACCCCAAGAGTGACCTCAAGGTCGGCGGGGTCGATCCCGCTCGGCGAGAGCGGCACGTCAGAGGGCACGAAC
>NZ_JANMSQ010000220.1:0-3228 GCF_031389465.1 Pseudolysinimonas sp. | reverse complement strand
CGCGTATCGAAACCCGTGGGTTGAGTGCCGCCGAAGGCGGTGTATCGAAACCCGTGGGTTGAGTGCCGCCGAAGGCGGTGTATCGAAACCACCCCGAGTTACCCGCCGGTTTGGTTTCGATACGCGTCCGCCTGCGGCGGGCGCTACTCAACCAGCGGGGGCGGAGCGAAGACCGCCGCGAGGTCGATGAGGGCGAGGTCGCTGCCGCGGGGGCCGACGAGGCAGAGCCCGACGGGCTCGGGAACGCTCAATGCGGGAACGCTCAGGCCGGGTCGCCCGGTGATGCCGGCGATCGCGGTGAGGCGCAGGGTCGCGCCGCGGACGGCATCCAGAATCTCGGCGGTCGCGTCGACCGACGGAGCGGCCGAGGATGCCGACGGCACGAGCAACACGCGGTTACCGAGGATGTCGTCGATCCGCTCGCGTTGGGTGGCGAGCGCGGCGCGGGCTTCGGCCTCCTGCGCGGGGGTGACGGATGCCGCGAACTCGAAGCGTTCCCTCGCGCCGACACCGACGGCATCCGGATGCCCCGTCACCCAGCCGCCGTCGGAATCCCACGCCTCGGCGGCCTGCGTCACCCGGAAGGCTTCGAACATCGCGGTTGGGTCGCCGAGATCGACCTCCTCGACCTCGAACCCCGCGATGGCGGCGGCGAACGCCTCCCGTACAGCCGGTTCGGCGAGCGCGACGAGTCCCGGGTCGACGACGAACCCGGCCGGGTCGACCGTCGTGTGCCCGAGCATCACTTCGACCACGCGGCGCAGGGTTGCGGATCGCTGCGTGAGCCAGCCGACGGTGTCGAAACTCGGCGCGAGCGGCCAGACGCCCTCAAGCGACACGGTGCCGTGCGTCGTGCGGAGTCCCCACAGCCCCTGGTACGACGCGGGGACCCGCACCGACCCGGCAGTGTCGGTGCCGAGGCCGATGGTCGCCTCGCCGAGCGCGACGGCGGATGCCGGTCCACTCGAGGAACCGCCGGGCAACCCGCCGGGTACCGCGGAGTTCGGCGGAGGGCCGTAGTGCGGGTTGGCGCCGGCGATCGAGTACGCGAACTCGTCGGTCTGCGCGATGCCCGCGATGTCGGCGCCGGCCTCGAGCAACTGCGACACCGCGGGGGCGGTGCCGACCTCGATCGTCGCCTCGGCGAGGAAGGTCGGGTTTCCGACCCCGACCGCGAAACCGGCGATCTCGTAGAGGTCCTTCACGGCGACCGTCTCGCCGTGCAGCGGGCCGTCGGGGGCGCCCGCCACGAGGGGGCTGCCGTGCTCGCGCCACACCGAGGTGTTCATCCGAAGTCTGCCTTTCTGATGCGTGCGTGCACGCCGGTCACCCGGTCGACCACCTGCGAGATATCGAAGTCGGTCGCTGCGGAGAGGTACGCGTAGGCGTGCTCCTCATCCATCTGGTACTCCCGGACGAGGAAGGCGATCGCCGCACGCACGCTCTTCTTCATCGCCTCGCGGAGGTCTTCGTCGAGACCGGTCGGCACCCAGTAGTCGGGCGTTTCGACGACCGGACCGTAGGTGTGCACGAATGGCGCGAACGGGTCGCCGGCTGGCACGATTCGGAACCGCAGCGTCGCCCGCAGCGACGCTTCGAGCGCAGTGAGCGCGACCTCCCCGTCACCCTGCGCGAAGTGCGGGTCGCCGACATACGCGAGGGCGCCGGGCACGAGCACCGGCAGGTAGAGCGTGCTGCCCGCGGTCAACAGGTTGATGTCGATGTTGCCGCCGTGCATCCCGGGCGGCACCGAGTGGGGCCGCTCAGCACCCGGCACGGCGACCCCCATGGTGCCGAGAAACGGCGCCGTCGGAAAGTGCACCCGCTCGGTGGCGCCTTCTCGCAGGGGGATGGAGGCTATTTGCCCAAGAAGGTCGACTTTCGGGTCGGTAAGTGCGCCATCTTGGGCAAATAGCAGGTCACCCGGGGCATCGAGGGTCGCGAAGATGCTCACGTTGGCGTCGCCGCGGGGGAACTCTCCGGGGAGGGCGCCCCGGCCGTGACGGTTGGAGATCACGCCGTAGGGCACGCGGGGCAGCAGTTCGACGACCTCGATCGCCAGCAGATCCCCGGGCTGGGCGCCGCGCACGAGGATCGGACCGGTCACGACGTGCGGGCCGTCGTCGGTGTTGCGCTCCCGGGTCGCCGTGAGCTCGACGGCATCCCGCAGTACGCTCTCGGGGGCCACCCCGTGCGAGCCGAAGTAGGCGACCGGGTCGGACCCCTGATCGTCGAGCACGCCCTCGTGGCTGATCGTGTCGATCGTGACCTCGACACCCGGGTCGATCTCGAGCACGGGCTCGTCGGCGCCGCACGGCAAGCGACCCCAGAAGACGCGTCCCGGATCGGCCGGGAGGTAGCTGCCGCGGATCGGCCCCTCGCCGGGTTGCAGGATCATCACCCCACGTTATCGGGCGAAACGCTCGATCCACGGGGTGGCGGGGGCGGCCGCGAGTTCGTCGAGTGTTCCGCGTTGCACGACTGCGCCGCGATCGAGCACCAGCACCTCGTCGGCGAGCGCTGCAGCGTCGTCGCGGTCGTGGGTGACGACGATCGCCGGCCCGCCGAACTCCCGAAGGTGACGGGCAAGATCTGCGCGCACCTCGTCCCGAATCTCGACGTCGAGCGACGCCATCGGTTCGTCGAGCAGCAGCACCGCGGGCTCGGCGGCGAGGGCCCGCGCGAGGGCCACGCGCTGCGCCTGTCCACCCGACAGCGCGACGGGATGCCGCTGCGCCAGCTCCGCGAGGTCAAAGCGGGTCAGCCACGGGTCGGCTTTCTCCCGCGCTGCTTTCCAGCCACCCCGTCGCACCCGGGCCGCGAAGGCGACGTTGTCGCGCACGGTCAGGTGCGGGAAGAGCAGGAAGTCTTGGAAAACCACGCCGATTCCGCGACGCTCGGCCGGCAAAGCCGAGAGGTCGGTGGTGCCGAGGCGGATCGTTCCCGTCGCCTCGACCAGCCCGGCGATCGCGGCGAGCACGCTCGACTTGCCCGCCCCGTTCGGCCCGACGATGCCGAGCACCCTGCCGACGGGCACCTCGAAAGCCGCATGCACGTCGAACGCCTCGCGCGCGACACTGATGTCGACGGCGAGGCTCATCGCACGACGCTGCGTCATCTCACAACCCCGGGCAACCAGCGATCGCGCAGCGCGAGCAGCACGACGAGCGACACCGCAAGCAGCACCAGCGCGAGGGCGATCGCGGTATCGGGGTCGGAGTTCATCGC
>NZ_JANMSQ010000194.1:0-5804 GCF_031389465.1 Pseudolysinimonas sp. | reverse complement strand
GGTGGCGCGAATCGCGGCACCGAGACCGGCGGAGCTGCCCGACGACTCGATCGCGATGTCGACATCGAGGGCCTCGATCGCTGCCGAGTCGTCGGCGGCCAGCGCACGGGTCGCGCCGAGGGCGAGTGCGCGTTCGCGCGGGGCCTCGAACACATCGGTCACAACGACCTCGGCGACTCCGTGGTGCACGAGTACGGCGACGATCAACGCACCGATCGGGCCGGCCCCGACGACGAGCACCCGCTTTTCGCGGACATCGCCGGCTCGGGCGACCGCGTGCCAGGCGACGCTGAGCGGCTCGATCAACGCGGCAGCGCGCGGGTCGAGGGAGTCGGGAATCGGCCGCAGCATCCGGGTCGGCAACGCGACCAGGTCGGCGAACGCGCCGGCTTGGTGGGGGCGCAGCGCTGCGCTGCCGAGGTAGGTGCCCTCCGTCGCGGGATGTACGGCGACCCGCTCACCGGCGGCGGGGCCGGAGCCGTCGGCCGCCACGCTGCTCACGCGACCGACGACCTCGTGGCCGAGCACGAGCGGGTCGTGGAGGATCGACTCCCCCGCCGCACCGTGCAGCCAGTAGTGCAGGTCAGATCCGCAGATGCCGCCTAGCTCGATGGCGACGAGCGCCTCGTCGGGAGCGGGGGTCGGCGTGGGGATCTGGTCGACCCGGATGTCACCGCGAGCATGCACCACGACCGCGCGGGTTCCTGCGCTCTTGTTCATGATCACCTCGCAACTCCGTTGTCGCGCCCGATTGGGCTGATCAGGAACGTACCAGGTGCTGAACTGCGTTCATCAGGTTGAACAACCGAGTCCTGCGGATGGCTCTAGAGCGGGTGGTGGGCGATCGTGCGGGCCACCGTGACGACCTCGGCGCCGATGCGCGCGATCTCTTCGTCGGTCGGCGTCGCGGCGATGAGCGACACCCCGACCGCGAACGCCGACACTCGAGGATCCGAACTCGCGACTCCGGCCGCGATGCCGATCACCGCCTGGTGCACACCGCCCCGATCGACCGCATAGCCGCGGGCGCGCACCTGCGCGAGCTTGCCCAACAGCTCCGCGAGGTCCTTGGTGCTGTTCTCGGTGCGCGGCTCGAAGCGCCCGTGGTCGAGGTAGCGCATGCGCACCTCTTCGTCGGCATAGAGAGCGAGAAGTGCGTTGCCGACCGCCGTGAGCGCGGCCGGCAGCCGATCGCCGACGCGCGCCGAGAGCAGCAACGGGGCGCGCCCTTCGTGGCGAGCGAGGTACAGAACGTCGGTGCCCTCGAGCACCGCGATCTGCACCAGTTCGTGCGACAGGGTCGGCGACTCGGTGCAGGCCAGGTAGAACTCCCGCACCTGGTCGAACGACGAGAGATACGAGCCGCCGAGTTCGACGACCCGGCGGCCGAGCTCGTACCCGCGCCCCCGCCGTTGGATCAGGCGTCCGGCTTCGAGCGCGGTGCAGACGTTGAGAGTTGAGGACTTCGCGGCGCCGATTTCTCGCGCGATGTCGCTGAGAGGGATGGCCTCGCGGGGGTTTCGTGCGAGATAGTCGAGCACGGCGATCGCACGCGTGACCGCCGTGGCGGTTCGCCGGTCCACCGGGTCGTCGGGACTGTTCGTCATTACGCGGCCTCCTCGTCGTGCGTGATGCCGATCATAGTTCACGATACTGAACGCTGTTCTGCTGGCTGTACATCTGTAGGATGACGTCCATGTCACAAGGAAGTGCGCATCCCGACGCCCTCCGAGTCGGAATCGTCGGACTCGGAACCATGGGTGCGCCCATGGCGCGCAACGTGCTGGCTGCCGGGCTCGACGTCAGCGTGCTCCACCACTCCCGCGAGCGAGTTGCCGACCTGCTCGATGCCGGTGCCCACTGGCGACCCACCGGCCGAGAACTCGCGGAACACTCCGACGTGCTCATCTCGATGCTCCCCGACCTTCCCGACCTCGAGACCGTACTGAGCGGACCCGACGGAATCGTCGCCGGCGCTGGCAACGGGCTCGTGCTCGTGATCTGCTCCACCAGCTCGGCCGAAGGCATCCGCGCCCTCGCCACGCGTCTCGACGCCGAGTCCGGTGGCCGCATCCGGGTCATCGACAGTCCGGTGAGCGGCGGCGAAGAGGGCGCCAAGGCCGGAACGCTGTCGCTCTTCGTGGGCGGCGATCCCGACGCCGTCGCGGCGGCTCGTCCAGCTCTCGCTCCCACCGGCGTCGTCCACCACCTCGGCCCGCTCGGCTCGGGTGCCGTCGCGAAATTCTGTAACCAGATGATCGTCGCGGCCACCGTGCATTCGCTCGGCGAAGCATCCGTCATCGCCGACCGCAGCGGACTCGACCTCGCCGCGTTCTTCGAAGCTCTGGGCGGCGGCTACGCGTGGAGCCGGGTACTCGAGACGCGCGGACCCCGCATGGTCGCCGACGACTATCACCCGTCAGGCGCCGCCAAGTACATGATCAAAGACCTCGGATTCGCCGAAGAGGAAGCCCTGCACACGGGAGTGGACGCGCGCCAGCTAGCCTTCCTTTCGTCGGCTTTCCGGGATCTGCGGGATCGTGGATACGGCGACAACGACATCTCCGTCACCCGCGCCTACGTGCGCGACCTCAGCTCGGATTCAAAGGACCACGCTCGATGACCTCTGCCACCGCCAATATCGGAGTCGTCGGCCTCGCCGTCATGGGCTCCAACCTCGCCCGCAACCTCGCCAGCCGCGAGGGAAACACCGTCGCGATCTACAACCGCTCGCCCGAGAAGACCGACACGCTCGTAGCCGCGCATCCGGAGGCCGGCTTCGTCGCGACGACGTCGTACGCCGAGTTCGCCGCAGCCCTGCAGAAGCCGCGTGCGGCGCTCATCATGGTGCAGGCCGGCAAGGGCACGGATGCCGTCATCGACGAGCTGGTGAAGGTGTTCGAGCCGGGCGACATCATCGTCGACGGCGGCAACGCCCTGTTCACCGACACCATCCGCCGCGAACAGGCCGTGCGCGCGACGGGCATCAACTTCGTCGGCGCCGGTATCTCCGGCGGCGAAGAGGGCGCGCTCAACGGCCCGTCGATCATGCCCGGCGGATCCGACGAGTCGTGGGTGACGCTCGGCCCGATCCTGAAGTCCATCGCCGCCGTCGCCGAAGGTGAGCCGTGCGTCACCCACGTCGGCCACGACGGCGCTGGCCACTTCGTGAAGATGATCCACAACGGCATCGAGTACGCCGACATGCAGCTGATTGCCGAGGCGTACGATCTCATCCGCCGCGGCACGGGTAAGACCCCGACCGAGATCGCCGACATCTTCGCCCAGTGGAACGCGGGCGAACTCGAGTCGTACCTCATCGAAATCACCGCCGAGGTGTTGCGCCAGGTCGACTCGTCGACGGGGAAACCGCTCGTCGATGTCATCCTCGACCAGGCGGGCTCGAAAGGCACCGGCGTCTGGACCGTGCAGACCGCCCTCGACCTCGGCATCCCGGTCTCGGGAATCGCCGAAGCCGTGTTCGCTCGGTCGCTCTCGTCGAAGCCGCTGCAGCGCGCCGCGGCCGGCAACCTGCCCGGCCCCGACGTGCACGCCGTCGCGGATGCCGACGCCTTCATCGAGGACGTGCGGCAAGCGCTCTACGCCTCCAAGATCATCGCCTACAGCCAAGGTTTCGACGCCATCGTCGCCGGCGCCGAACAGTACGGCTGGGACATCCAGAAGGGCGAGATCGCGAAGATCTGGCGCGGCGGCTGCATCATCCGCGCGCAGTTCCTCAACCGCATCACCGAGAGCTACGCCGACGACCCCGGACTCGTGAGCCTCGTCACCGCACCGTTCTTCCGGGGCGTCGTCACCCGAACCCACGACGCCTGGCGCCGGGTCGTCGCCGCAGCGGCCGTCTCGGGCATCCCGGCTCCCGCGTTCTCGTCGTCGCTGTCGTACTACGACGGTTTGCGCGCCCAACGGCTCCCCGCCGCTCTCGTGCAAGGACAACGCGACTTCTTCGGCGCCCACACCTACCAGCGAGTCGACCGCGACGGGACGTTCCACACCTTGTGGAGCGGCGACCGCAGCGAGGTTTCGGCGGTCGACGCGCATTGAACGGCGGTTAGCGGTAACAGATCGCCGCGAACGGCTCCCCCGTGGGGCTGCCGGGAATCGGCGGCTGGGCGAGACCGGACGGGCTTCCGGCGAACGGGTGGTTGAGTAGAGGGGATGTCGCACGACGAAGACCCCCCGGAACTGCGCGGCTACGTGCCGAACGACGACCGGCCGCTGCGGCATCCGCTCACGCTCCGGGTCATGCGCATCGTGATCGTGCTGGGCGTCATCGGGCTGGTCGTGCCGGGTCTGTACGCGACGATCGCGCTGCAGGCCCGTACGGCCGAGGCGATCTGCGCGCGCGCGGTGAGCTCGGGCACAATCGACGCCGACCCGGTGGCGCGGTTCGAGCTTTTCGGTCCTGGCGGCCCGTCCTGGTACTGCTACGCCCGAGAGTTCGGTGGCCGCGAGGTGCTCATCGGGTCGCTCGGCCTCATCCCGGGATGATCCTTTCCCGGGATCCCGGGTTCTCGGGTTCTGCCCAGGGTCTCGTCAGAACCGTCTGTTAGCCTCCCCGGCGGATGTCTTCTGAAACGAAACTGCGTTCCCGCCCCGTCGACCGCCGTGCCCTAGGTGCGGCGGCGGGTCTGTCTATCCTTCTCGGCGGGATGACGCTGTACCCGCTCGCCGCCGGACCGTCGCTCGCCGAACAGCGCGCCGAGTACGCCGCGATGTATGCCCAAGACTTCGAGCTGCCCGCGTCGCTCGCCGTCACGGCCGCCGAGAGCAGTGCGGCCCTCACGCGCGACGCCTTCGGTTCGACGCCAGGCCCCGAGACCTTCATCGCGGGCGGCACCAACCACGACTGGGCGAAGCTCGTGCTGCTCTACGCCGGCTGGCCGATCAGCGACAACAACGTCACCGTGATCACCCGCTGGATGCGTCAAGAGAACTACGTCGACGCCTGGTGGACCCGCAACAATCCGCTCAATATCGGGATGGGCGGGTTCGCCTCGTACTCGAGTCTCCAGGAGTCGGCCCGCGTCGTCGCCAAGGCTCTGACGACGAGCGGCGGCTACCGCGAGATCGCGGCGGCGTTCGCGGCAAGCGCCGACCCTGCCGTGACCGAAAACGCGATCTGGGCCTCCCCGTGGGCAGGCGGCCACTACGCGTGGGGCGCTCACTGGCACTACTCGGACGTCGAGGTTGTGACGGCACCTGCTGGCGCCTGGGGTCGCTAGGTCTCGACACGCCGCTGTGCGGCTACTCGACCTCCGAGGTCAAGCAGCGCCGTCGAACATTGACGTCACGGAACCGTCGTCGAACACCTCGTGGATGGCACGGGCAAGGAGCGGCGCGATCGGCAGCACGGTGAGGCGATCCCAGCGCTTTTCGTCGGGAATCGGCAGGGTGTCGGTGACGACGACGGAGTCGATGAACTCGCTCTGGAGGATCTCGACGGCGGGGTCGGAGAAGATTGCATGCGTCGCCGCGACGACGACGCCGAGCGCACCTTGTTTCTTCAGGGCCTCGGCCGCTTTGACGATGGTGCGTCCGGTGTCGATCATGTCGTCGACGAGTAGGCACACCCGACCCTCGACCTCACCGACGATTTCGTGCACGCTGACCTGATTGGCGACCCGCGGGTCACGGCGCTTGTGGATGATCGCGAGCGGGGCGCCGAGCTTGTCGCTCCAGATGTCGGCGACGCGCACCCGGCCCATGTCGGGGCTCACGACGGTGAGGGTCGCGGGTTCGAGTTTCGATCTGAAGTGCTCGAGCAGCACGGGCATCGCGAA
>NZ_JANMSQ010000148.1:0-1721 GCF_031389465.1 Pseudolysinimonas sp. | reverse complement strand
CGGCTACACCTCGGAGTCCGAGGGCGAAGGCCGCGATCGCCACACGGTGATCAACGCGCGCGCTGGAGCATAGAGCGAGGCCATTTCGGGCCTCGCTGCGACGCCAGCGCCGACGCCCGTCTCGGGCGTCGGGATAGGTTTCACGCGCGCTGGAGCCACAGGGCGACAGCCATTTCTGGCTGTCGCGGCGACGCCAGCGCCGACGCCCGTCTCGGGCGTCGGGATAGGTTTCACGTGAAACATCTGGAGTGATTGGTGATCGTCGAGCAAGAGCCCCCCTACGCCGCCGACCTCTTCGGCGACCGAATCGACGTAGCGCGGGCGTTCACCGCCGATCTCGCGCAGTACGGCGAGGAACTCGGCCTCATCGGCCCGCTTGAGGCAGAGCGTCTCTGGTCCCGCCACGTCGTGAACTGTGCGCTCGTCGCACCACTCGTTCACCCGGGACGCGTCGGTGACGTCGGCAGCGGCGCCGGGCTCCCCGGTCTCGTGCTCGCAATCGCTCGCCCCGATGCCCACTTTGTGTTGATCGAGCCCATGGAGCGACGCACCGACTGGCTTGCCGCGGAGTCGGATCGGCTCGGGCTGACGAACGTCACGGTGTCCCGAGGGCGCGCGGAAGACATCCGACCCGATCCGCTGCTCGACCAGGTGACGGCCCGCGCCGTGTCGGCGTTGAGCAAGCTCATCCCCCTGTGCGTGCCGCTCCTCAAGCCGGGCGGAGAGCTGCTCTTCATGAAGGGTGCGCGAGTCGAGGAGGAGCTGTTGGCGGCCGAGAAGGCGTTGCGGAAAGCGCGCATCCACAACTCCGAGGTGCTCATCCTCGGCGAGGGAATCGTCCCTGAGGTCACCCGGGTCTTTCGGGCTAGGGTGGGTCACTGATCTCCCCGCCCATCACGGCGCGATGTTTCACGTGAAACCATCCGAAAGGCCAGTCACCTCAGTGAGCAGTTTCGACCCGTCTACCCCTCTCGCCCAGGAGGTTGCCGAGCTCACCCGCCGCCGGCTTGCACTCGCCGATGCCACCCTCCCGGTGCCGGCGAAGACCCGCATCATCACGGTTGCTAACCAGAAGGGTGGGGTTGGCAAGACCACGACGACCGTCAACCTGGCTGCGGCGCTGGCCCAGGGCGGCGCCCGCGTTCTCGTCGTCGACCTCGACCCCCAGGGCAACGCCTCGACGGCACTCGGGGTCGAGCACCGAGCGGAGGTCGAGAGCGTCTACGACGTGATCGTCGGGGACGCCCCGATCCGGGACGCGGTCAAGCAGAGCCCGGAGTTTCCCGGCCTGTGGTGCTTGCCCGCCACGATCCATCTCGCGGGGGCGGAGATCGAGCTGGTCTCCCTCGTCGCCCGCGAACAGCGACTGCGCACCGCACTCGATGCGTACCTCGGCGAAGTCGAGGAGCCGTACCACTACGTCTTCATCGACTGCCCGCCGTCACTCGGCCTCCTGACGATCAACGCCTTCGTCGCGGCGAAGGAGGTGCTCATCCCGATTCAGTGCGAGTACTACGCCCTCGAGGGGCTGAGCCAACTGCTCGACAACATCAAGCTGATCCAGCGCCACCTCAACCCGAAGCTGGCGATGTCCACGATTCTGCTGACGATGTACGACTCGCGCACCAACCTGGCGACGCCGGCGGCGACCGTCGCGCCGGTCATCGTGCCGGGCGCGAGTGACGGCGAGCAGGGCGGCGAGGCAGTGGCGCCGACCCTCG
>NZ_JANMSQ010000143.1:0-2883 GCF_031389465.1 Pseudolysinimonas sp. | reverse complement strand
GGGCTTCGGGATGTTCGGGGCGATGATGACGCTCCCCCTCTACCTCCAACTGGTCAACGGTGCGACTCCGACCGAGAGTGGCTTCCTGCTGCTGCCGATGATCCTGGGGCTCATGATCTCGTCGGTCGTGAGCGGTCAGATCATCTCGCGCACGGGCCGCTACCGCGTGTTTCCGACGATCGGGTCGGGCTTCATGGCTGCCGGGTTCCTGTGGTTCACCTTCGCCGCAGCGGATCGGCCGGTCTGGTTCATGATGGTCGGGATGCTGCTGATCGGGCTCGGGCTCGGTCAGGCCATGCAGACGCTCACCATCGCGAGCCAGAACTCCGTCGGTCCGCGTGAGATCGGGGTCGCCACGAGTTCGGCGACGTTTTTCCGACAGATCGGCGGAACCCTCGGGGTCGCCATCCTGTTCTCGGTGCTGTTCTCGCGCATCCCCGACACGATCCTGGCGGCGTTCGGTCGCACCGACATTCTGCGTGCAGCCCTCGACGCCGCGCTCGACCCCGCCGTCGCGACCGCGCCGCAGAACGCCGAGATCATGGATCATGTCTACGACGGAATCGTCGACCCCGTGATCCAGCAGTTGCCGACGGGCATCGACCTCGCCGACGAGCAGGTGCGTTCGGGCGTGCTCGACACCCTCGTCCCGCAGCTGCAGGACGCGCTCAGCGGAGCGGGCGGGAGCCCCGTCGGCGCGAGCCTCGAGGGTGACACCTCGTTCCTAACGGGGGCCGATCCCCGGTTGAGCGCGCCGTTCCTCGAGGGCTTCGCGAGCGCGGCCGTCACCGTCTATGTCGTGTGTCTCGCCGTCGTGCTCGTCGCGTTCGTGCTGAGCTTCTTCTTGAAGGCTCCGCCGCTGCGCACGAAGTCGGCGATCGAGGAGGTCGCTGACGCCGACGCCGCGCTCGCGGCGCAGCTCGCCGCCGGAGGCGACCCGGAGCCCGCGATTTCGGCTCCTTTGCCAAACCGATAACTGCGGGTCGATCAGGAAGATCGCCTCCGGCGGCCTGACCGACATCGTCGCGCCAAGGACCGACGCCAGAAGTTTTCTTGAGCGTCACCAGCCCCGTCGCGCCCCGTGTATCAGGGGATCTGCGCGGGGCAAGCGTTTACAGCAGTAGGAGCGCTCCCAACTCGCGCTTGACAGTCGTCGAGCGACGTCCCTAGTCTGTGCACCAATCCCGTGAGAGGGCTCCCACGACATGGAGTGAGAGCGCTCTCCTCCGCTGACGGGGTCGGGACCACCATCCATCTGCACACACACAAAGGAGTGACCGTGAGAACTTCACGACGCAAAATGGCCGCGGCAATCGCCGGTGCCGCCACCCTCGCCCTCGTCGCGACCGGATGCACGGGAGGAGGTGGAACCGACTCCGACGAGCCGGTGACCCTCACCCTCGCGACGTTCAACGACTTCGGCTACACCGACGAGCTGCTCGCCGAGTTCACCGCCGAGACCGGCATCGAGGTCGTGCACAACAAGGCCGCGACGTCGAACGACGCCCGGGCCAACTACTTCCAGAAGCTCGGCAACTCGGGCCTCGCCGACGTCGAGGCGGTCGAGATCGACTGGTTTACCGAGGCCATGCAGTACGCCGACCTCCTCGCGCCGGTTCCTGCCGACCTTCAGGGCCGCTGGCTCGACTGGAAGGAAGCCTCCGCGACCGACTCTGCCGGCAACCTCATCGCGTACGGCACCGACATCGGCCCGCAGGGCATCTGCTACCGCGCCGACCTGTTCGGCGCGGCCGGTCTGCCGACCGACCGCGGCGAGGTCGCCGCGCTGTTCGATGGCGACTGGGACAACTTCTTCCAGATCGGCGCCGACTACACGGCCGCCACGGGCAAGCCGTTCATCGACTCGGCCAACTCCGTGCTCCAGGGCATGGTGAACCAGCTCGAAATCGCGTACGAGGAGACCGACGGCTCGATCGTCGCGACCGAGAACGCTGACATCCAGGCGGCGTACGAGGCCGTGACCTCAAAGGCCGTTCCGATCGCAGCCTACTCGGGCCAGTGGAGCGAGGACTGGTTCGCCTCCCTCGCCAGCGGCGAGTTCGCCGTGATGCTCTGCCCCGGCTGGATGCTCGGTGTCATCTCGGGCAACGCGGCCGAGACCACGGGCTGGGACATCGCTGACGCGTTCCCCGGCGGCGGCGGAAACTGGGGCGGTTCGTACCTGACCGTTCCGGCCAACGGCGCCAACGTGGAGGCCGCGAGCGAGCTCGCTGCCTGGCTGACCTCGCCCGAGACCCAGATGAAGGCGTTCGCCAACGCGGGCACCTTCCCGAGCCAGGTCGAGGCGCTTGCCAGCGACGAGCTCGCTGCGGCGACGAACGAGTACTTCAACAACGCCCCCACCGGTGAGATCCTCACCGCCCGCGCCGAGGCCATCACGGTCGCGACGTTCAAGGGACCGCAGTACTTCCAGTTCCACGACGCTCTGCAGAACGCCGTGACCCGCGTGTTCGACGGTCTCGAAGACGCCGACACCAGCTGGAACACCTGGGTGACCGAGGTTTCGGCCTTCTAATTCACCACTGAGGGGTGCGGGCCGACGGCTCGGTTCGCACCCCTCTCCCGTTCACCCCTCCGGTCCCACGCACCTGAAAGCCACGCCATGAGCACCTCGACGAAGAGCCGCCCGCCGGTTAGGGTCATCTCGTTCTCGCACCGGTTGAGCCGGTGGGACCTCAAGTTCTCGCCCTACCTCTACATCTCGCCGTTCTTCCTGATGTTTCTGGTCGTCGGCCTCTTCCCCATCATCTTCACCGCGGTGATCTCCTTCCAGGACTGGGATCTCGTGCGCGGCAGCGGGCAGTTCGTCGGCTTCGATCAGTACCTCTGGATCCTGCAGCAGCCCCACTTCTGGACCGCCCT
>NZ_JANMSQ010000136.1:0-4803 GCF_031389465.1 Pseudolysinimonas sp. | reverse complement strand
GGAAGCCGAGGTCGAGCATCTTGTCGGCCTCGTCGAGAACCATGACCTTCACGTTCGCGAACGACAGCAGCCGCTGGCCGGCGAGGTCGAGGAGGCGACCCGGGGTGCCGACGACGATCTGCGCGCCGGCCTTGAGCTGCTCGACCTGACCCTCATACGCCTTACCGCCGTAGATCGCGACGACCTTGGTGGGGCGCTTCGAGGCGGCGAGCTCGAGGTCTTCGGCCACCTGCACGCACAGCTCGCGCGTCGGCACGACGACGAGCGCCTGCACACCCGGCGTGGGGTCGAAACCTAGCTGCTGGATGAGCGGCAACCCGAAGCCGAACGTCTTACCGGTGCCGGTCTTGGCCTGGCCGATGATGTCTTGACGACCGAGGCCGAGGGGGATGGTCTGGGTCTGAATGGCGAAGGGCTCGATGATGCCCTTCTCGGCAAGGGCGTCGACCATGTCTTGCTCGACACCGAGATCACTGAAAGTCAAAGGGACACTGCTAGTCAAAAGAGGGGCCTGTCTGTCGTCGGTGCCTACTTCGCACCCGGGATCAAGACGATCCCGCGGACAGTAGGCTGGTTTACGTGTTGGGCTGGCTGCGTCGGAGACGGATTCGCGCCCGAGGTGTCACCCGGCCGGTCCGATCGGAGGCCGTGGAGGCCACACGCGTCGAACTCGCCGAACTCGCCCCCGATGCGCAAGCCTACCTGGGTCAGCTCGCGTATCTGACGCTCGTGCTGTTCGAGAACCTCGGACGGGGCGCCGCCGTCGCCCCCACGGTGTCGGGCAAGAGCCGCCTCGGGCGGGTTGCCGCCGAGGTGCTGGAGATCCACGAGGCCGTGCTCGCCGAGCTGGAGTCGCGTCGCATCGACCCATCGGAGGCGATGGAGCCGTACCGCGCGATGCTCGACGACTTCCAGCGCCGCACCCAGGGTGACGACTGGCACGAAGTGCTCATCACCTGTTACCTGACGTCGGGCTTCCTTCTCGACTTCTTCGCGGGACTCGCCGCCGGGCTGCCCGGCGGGCTCTCCGACCGCATCTCGGCGCTGTTGGCCGACGACGAAGCCGAAGACCTGCTCGTCGAGGAGCTGCGGGAGTCGATCGACGGCAACCCGCGCCTCGCATCCCGGCTCGCCATGTGGGGGCGCCGCCTCGTCGGCGACACGATGCTCGTCGCCCGTTCGGCGCTGCGCCTCGAAGATCGCACCGACGGCGAGGAGCGCATCGAGCCGATCTTCACCGAACTGATCGCCGCGCCCCCCCGGCGGATGGACGCCCTCGGCCTCACGGCCTGAGCGGTACCGCGGGCGAGGTTACGCCTTGCCGCCCGAGAGCACGTGCAGTTCGCGCGCGTCGGCGGCGCGACGGCGGCGGCTGAGCACGAGGGCGACGACCAGGGATGCGACGGTGGCTCCGCCGAGGGCAGCAAGCCAGATCCATCCGCCGTCGGCCTTCCAGCCGAGCCAGGTGAGACCCACCCAGACCGCAGCGGTGACCGCCCCACCGAGCGCCGGCAGGAGGGCAACGCCGTAGACCTCACGGCCCGGCAGCAGGTAGCGCAGCAACAGGCCGATCCCGGCTCCGACAACGGTGACGTAGACGAGTTCCATGCTCTTCTCCTGGGACTACGCGACGAAGCCGACGCGGCTGCGAGCCTCGGTGCCGACCTCGAGATACGAGAACGACGCGACCGGCACGATGTACACCTTGCCCTTGTCGTCGCTGAGCTTGATGAACTTGGCATCGGAGTCGAGTGCGGCCGACACGATCTTCTCCACCTCAGCCGCAGTCTGCGTCGACTCGAAGTTCAGTTCACGGGGCGAGTTGGCGATGCCGATACGAATGTCCACAAGTTTCAGAGTAACGGCCCGGCTCGGTGGGGCTGGTCCGGTTCGCCTGCGGCGGAACAGCACACGACGGGATGCCAGGTCGGCGGTCGCCGATATCTTCGGCTAAGTGAGTGGGCTGGGGATCGATCTCGACGCGTCGCAGCTTGCCGTCGTGGGGTTGCCCGATCGGGCGTCCGCGGCCGTGCTCGGAGCGCCCGGGTCGGGCAAGACGACGACGATCGTCGAACTGGTCGCCGACCGGGTGCTGACGCGCGGGTGGGATCCACGGTCGGTGCTCGTGCTCACGTCGGCGCGGGCGTCGGCGACCCGGCTGCGTGACCGGATTGCGGTGCGGCTCGGGGTGCCGACCGACGGGCCCCTCGCCCGCACCGCGCCGTCGCTCGCGTATGAGATCGTCGGGGTGACCGCACGCGCCGCAGGCGAGACGCCGCCGCGGCTGGTCACCGGAGCCGAGCAGGATGCCGACCTCGCCGCGCTCATCGAGGGGCACCTGGCCGCCGGCACCGGTCCCGCCTGGCCCGACCCGCTCACCCCCGAGGTGCGCCGCACCGCACGCTTCCGCTCCGAGCTGCGCGACCTCTTCTCCCGCGCCACCGAGCAGGGCATCGACCCGCGGCGCCTGCGCGAGCTGGGTCGCTCGACCGGCCGTGCCGAGTGGGTCGCGGCGGGGGAGTTCTTCGACGAGTACCTCGACGTCGTGGCCTCGGCTCGGCCCGAGCAGCGCGACCCCGCCGAACTCGCGCGCCTCGCGATCGCGACCCTCGACGCCGGGGGAGGCGGGGAGCGGGTCGCCGGGCTGCGACTCGTCGTGATCGACGATCTGCCGGAGGCAACCGAGGCGACGCTCGGCCTGCTCGCGGCGCTGGCACGGCGCGGCATCCCGGTGATCGCGTTCGGCGACCCCGACGTCGCGGCGAACGCCTTCCGCGGGGGCGAGCCGGATGCCCTCGGACGCCTGGCCAGTGTGCTCGGCGTTCCCGGGCTCGACCCCTCAGCGGTGGCGACCCTCATCCTCGAGCGCGCGCACCGGCCGAACACCGTGCTGCGCGACTTCACGGGAGCGGTGACCGAACGCATCGGCACCGCCGCGGCGGGAGGCCAGCGACGCGCCATTGCCGAGCGCGCCCCGACCGATCGCTCGCCGACGGGTCGTCCGCCATTGGCCCGCATCGAGGCGCCGACGGCTGCCCGCACCGCCGCGGTGATTGCCCGGGCTCTCCGCGAGGAGCACGTGCTGCACGGCGTGCCGTGGGAGCGGCTCGCGGTCATCGTGCGCAGCGGCGCCGCCGTGCCCGCGCTCGCCCGGTCTCTCGCCCTCGCCGAAGTGCCGACCCGCACCGGTGGCGGCGGGCTGGCCCTGCGCGACGACGCTACGGCCCGCGCCCTGCTCGCGGTCGTCGAGGCCGGTGCCGGGCGGCTCGAACTGACCGCCGACCTCGCTGCCGAACTGCTCACGGGACCGTTCGGCGGACTCGACCCGATCGGGCTGCGCCGCCTCCGCATCGCGCTGCGCACCGAGGAGGCGCTCGCCGGGGGATCACGACCGAGCGCCGAGTTGCTCGTCGAAGCGCTCGCCGCCCCCGGGCGATTCGCGACGATCGACGCTCCTGTCGCCCGCACCGCCGAGCGCCTCGCGGGCACCCTCGACGCCCTGCGCACGGCGGAGGCGACAGCGACTGCCGAGGAACTGCTCTGGCTCGCCTGGGAACGCAGCCGTCTCGCCGGCCCCTGGCGCGGGCAGGCACTCGGCGTCGGAGTCGCGGCCGCGGAGGCGAACCGCGATCTCGACGGCATCGTCGGGCTGTTCGCCGCCGCGAAGCGCTTCGCCGAGCGGCGCCCGGATGTCGCGGCGAGCGAGTTCTTCGCCGAACTCCGCGACGCCGAGGTCTCGGAAGACCTCATCGCGCCGACCCGCAGCGACGACGCGGTGCTCGTGACGACACCTTCGGGCGCGGTCGGGCTTGAGTTCGACACCGTCGTCGTCGCTGGGCTGCAAGACGGCGCCTGGCCGAACCGACGACCGCGCGGAACGCTGCTCTCGCCGCAGTCGCTCGCCCGCGCCGCGATCGGCGAGGAGGGCGTGCTCGACGAGCGCCGACTCGTTCTCGACGACGAGCTGCGGATGTTTGCCCTCGCCGTCTCCCGGGCGCGCGACCGCGTGCTGCTCGCGGCGGTCGTCAACGACGACGAGTCCCGCAGCGTGCTGATCGACCTGCTGCCTCCCGACGTGCCCGTGCTCGCCGAAGGGTCGCCGCTCACCATTCGCGGTACGACGGGGCGGTTGCGGCGGCTGCTCACCTCTCGGGGGATCGACGCCCGTACCCGTGCCGCGGCAGCGTCATCCCTCGCGCACCTCGCCGAACTCGCGGTGCCGGGGGCGAACCCCGACGACTGGCACGGCCTGCTCGCCCCATCGAGCGACGCACCGCTGTTCGAGGGTCTGCAGGTACCGGTCTCGCCGTCGCGGCTCGAACGCTTCGAGGAGTCGCCGCTCGACTGGTTCCTCGAGACGATCGGCGGTTCGTCGTCGACAACGCTGATGGATGTCGGCACGATCCTGCACTGGGCGATGGAGACTGCCGAGTCACCGGATTCCGACGCGGTGTGGGCGCGCGTCGAGAAGCGCTGGGGCGAGCTGCTCTTCGAGTCGCCGTGGCTCGCCGAGCATCACCGGCGCAGCGCCCGAGTGCTCGCCGACGGCATCGCGGCCTACCTCGGTGACTTCGCTGCGGGCGGGGGACGCGTTATCGGTGCCGAGAAGAAGTTCGAGCTCGAGGTCGACCGCGCGACGGTGCGCGGCACCATCGATCGCGTTGAGCGCGCCGCCGATGGCAGCGTCGTGATCGTCGACCTGAAGACCGGCAGCCCGGTGACCAACCAGGCGAAGATCGACGCCACCGCCCAACTCGGTGCGTACCAGCTCGCGTATCGGGCGGGCCTGTTCGACGACGTGCT
>NZ_JANMSQ010000135.1:0-5865 GCF_031389465.1 Pseudolysinimonas sp. | reverse complement strand
GTCGCGCCCGACGAGCGCCGTGACCTCGCGGCGGCGGTTGCGGTAGCCATCGCGGGCTACGTGGTGGCGCTGTTCTTCTTCGACGGGTTCTCGTTCATCCAGACCCTCCTCACCTTCTTCCTGTTGCTCGCGGCCGGGTCGTGGGCACTCGCCGGTGAGCGGTTGCCGCGCTGGGAGGAGCGACGGGCGAAGCGGGTGCTCGAGCGTGAGGTGGAGCCGGTATGAGTCCCGAGTTGAGCGTTGTGATCCCGGCCCACGACGAAGAGCGCGTGCTGCCACGGCTGTTGGCGAGCCTGGTCGACGCGCGCCTCGAGGTCATCGTGGTCGCCAACGGGTGCTCGGATGCCACGGCCGACGTCGCACGCGCGGCGGGGGTGCGCGTCGTCGAACTGGCGGAAGGCTCGAAGGTCGCGGCACTCGATGCCGGCGATGCGGCAGCCTCGGTGTTCCCGCGCGCCTACGTCGACGCCGATGTCGAGGTCGACGCTGAGGCCCTCCTGGCCGTCGCCGACCGGCTTCGCGACGGGCCCGAACTCGTCGCGTCGCCGCGCCTGCACCTCGAGCTGAGCGGCGCGAGCTGGCCGGTGCGGGCGTACTACGCGGTGTGGGAGCTCAGCTCGTTCCGACGTCGCGGCCACATCGGTTCGGGGGTCTACGTCCTGTCGGCTGAGGGACGCGAACGGTTCGGTGCCTTCCCGCGGGTGATCGGCGACGACCGCTTCGTGCAAGGGCTGTTCGGGCCCGCCGAGCGGGTGACGGTCGAGGCCGCCGAGTTCATCGTGCGTCCGCCGCGCACCCTCGGCGCCCTGCTCGCCCGCG
Source organism: Pseudolysinimonas sp. (assembly GCF_031389465.1). Taxonomy (GTDB): domain Bacteria; phylum Actinomycetota; class Actinomycetes; order Actinomycetales; family Microbacteriaceae; genus Pseudolysinimonas_A. The sequence goes on along the minus strand of NZ_JANMSQ010000135.1, from coordinate 5,046 downwards.
GCGCCCGGATCGCGGCGGGAAACCGCGAGTTGCAGCGTGCCGGCCTCGCCGGGCACGCTCCGACCCGGGGTGCCTCGCTGCGCGAACTGGTCACCGCCGTCGCACCCCGCCCCGCCCTGTGGGGGCCGTTCCTGGTGTACGTCGCGGTGCAACTGCGCACCGCCGCGCTCGCCGAACGGAAACTGCGCGTCGCCGATGGGGTCTGGGACCGCGACGAAACGAGTCGCCGATGACCGCGCCGACGGTGCCAGCGACCCCGGATCTCGCACACCGCGCCAGCCGCGGCACCCTCGTGACCGTCGGGGCGCAGTGGTCGCGTACGGCGCTGCAACTCGTCTCCACCGTCGTGCTCGCGCGACTGCTCGCACCCGCCGACTTCGGCCTGATCGCGATGGTGATGGCCATCGTCGGGGTCGCCGATCTCATCCGCGAGTTCGGGCTGAGCGGAGCGATCGTGCGTCTGCGCGAGATCGACGCCGCGATGTGGGCCGCCATCCATCGCTTCTCGCTCGCTCTCGGCATCCTCGCCGGCGGACTCGCCGCGGCATCCGCTCCGCTCATCGCCGCACTGTACGACGAGGAACGGCTCATCGGACTGACCCTTGCTCTCGCGCCGCTCGTGCTCCTGAACAGTGTTGCCATGCCCCTGCAGGCGGCGCTTCAGCGCGACCTGCGTTTCGGCACGATCGCGCTCGTCGAGATCGTCGCGTCCGTGATCGGGGTCGCTGCCGCGATCACGGCGGCGGCGATGGGTGCCGGAGTCTGGTCACTCGTCCTGCTGCCCGGGATTTCGGCGGTCGTGCGGCTCGTCGGCTTCCTCGTCATCCGCCGCCCGCCGCTCGCGCGCGCCCGACCGTGGCGCGAACTGCGCGCGGTCGTCGGCACCGGGGGCAGCATCTTCGGCGTCGAGTTGCTCAACTACGCGGCCCGCAACCTCGACAACGTGCTCGTCGGGCGGGCGCTCGGCCCCGCCGTGCTCGGCGTCTACACCCGCGCGTACGCGCTGCTCATGTTGCCGATCAGCCAGCTCAACGGGCCGCTGGCGCGCGTCGGGCTGCCGGTGCTCTCCCGGTTGCGGGACGACGAGGATGCCTACCGCCGCTACGTGCGCGCCGCGATGCTGGTCATCGCGTACGCCGCCATCCCGACGTTCGCGCTGCTTGCGGCGCTCGCCGGGCCGCTGGTGCTGGTGCTGTTGGGCGATGCGTGGACGGCTGCGGCACCGATCTTCGCCCTGTTGGCAATCGCCGGAGCCGCCCAGGCGCTCGGCAACGTCTCGGGCTGGCTGTACGTGTCGCTCGGGCGGGCGCATCGCCAACTCGTGTACTTCGCCGCGACGAAGCCGCTCGTCATCGCTGCGTTCGTCGTCGGCCTGATGTGGAACGGAGTGCACGGTCTCGCCCTGCTCTACGGTCTCGTCTCGTGCGCGTTGCTCGTGCCGGGTTTCCTCCTCGCGATCCGGGGCACGTTCGTGACGGCGTCGGACGTGTTCCTTCCGGTGCTGCGGCCGGTGTTGCTCGCCCCGTTCGCGTTTGCGGCGGCGGCCGCGGTCTCGGCGCTGCTCGATGCCGCGCCGCTCTTGGCACTCGGGGCGGGGTCCCTCGCGGGGGTCTCGGTGTTCGCCGGCGCGCTGCTCATTCCCGCCTATCGCCGCGACGCCGCACGGATCGCCCACGTGATCTCACGGGCCAGGAGGTCTCGATGAACCGCACCGCTCGGGTCTTCACCCTGCCGATCACTCTCGTGTTGGCCGTGCTCGCGGGCTGCGCCTCGCAACCCGAGCCCCGCGACGACGCAGCCGGCGTCACTCGGCATGCCGCGGCCGGCGGCAGCGGTTCGGTCTGCTCGGTTGAGCAGCCGTGTGCGCTCGCCGATGCCATCGCGCGAGCCGGCGAAGGCACGGTACTGCTCGCAGCCGGCGACTACGGCGACCTCGAGCTCGGGGGCGGCAGTTCTCAGGCCGTGGTGCGCACAGATCAGGTCGTGATCGAACCGCTCGACGGAGCCGAGGTCGTCGTCGGCAAGCTGACGCTGGAACTCCCGGCGACCACGTGGCGCGACGTGACCTTCACCGGCGGGATCTACCTCGACACCCCGGCGACGGGCACCGTGCTCGACGGCATCCACGTCGACGGGTCGGGCGTGTTCGTGCACGCCGCCAACGTGACGATCCGCGACTCGGTGATCGAGAACGGCACGTCGATCGACGGCATCCAAATCGGTGGGGCGCGAAACGTGACGATCGAGCATTCCACGATCCGCGGCTTCGGGCAGGGGCCGGGCAGTGACGTGCACTCCGACTGCGTTCAGATCTTCGACAGTTCGGAGGTGGTGTTGCGCGGCAACTACCTGGGCAATTGCGACAACGCGGCGCTGATCTTCTCGCCGGGTGGCGATGAGGGCATCAGTGACGTGCTCGTCGAAGCCAACCGCATCCAGGGGTGCGTCGCCGAGACCGAGCGCTGCAGCGGCGGCACCGCTTTCGACCTGCGCGACGTCACCGCCATCACGGACGTCGTCGTGCGAAACAACACGATGCTCGACGGGTCGGTCATGGTCGACCCCCTCGACGGGCTCGTGTTCGATCGCAACATCGTCGACTACGCGTCGAACTGTGCGATGCCGATGACCAACACGATCGTCGCGTCCTGGAACACCGGGAACTGCGACAGTCCCGATGCGCTCGGCCGGGACGGGAATCGTCAGGGGGAGGTGCGAGTCCGGGATCGACAAAGCGGTGATCTCGGGCTGGTGGATCCCCAGGACGCGGCGATCGAGCCTTCGGGGGCTGGGGCACCCGCCTCGGCTGGATTCGATGGGGAATCCCTGCCTGCCGATCAGGCGGGAGCCGGGGGGTGACCCGCCGCGACGGGCAGCTCGAACTCGTGGATGTTGCGGGCGTCGACGTTGCGGCGTGGAACCCGGTGCGCGGCACCGGCCGCTGGGGGCAGCCCGTGCCCGTCGGGCGCCCGTTGAGCAACTTCGGCGACCTGCTCGGCCCGGTGATCGTGCGCGAACTGGTCGCGCAACTCAGGCTCGCCCCCGCGACCCGGCGGCACCGGCTTTTTGCGGTCGGCTCGGTGCTGCACTTCGCGCTTGCGGGCGACGTCATCTGGGGTGCGGGTCGCAACGCGAAGGCCGAACCGCCGCTGGAGGGGCTCGACGTGCGTGCCGTGCGGGGACCACGCACCGCAGCCGGATACCCAGGAGCTGTCGTCGGCGGCGACCCGGCGCTCCTGCTCGGTGGGTTGCGTCCCGACCTGCTCGTCGATCCCGCGCGTCGGTCGGGTGTCACCGTGGTGCCGAACCTCAACGAGCTCTCACAGGTGCGTGATCGTCGCACTGTCGTGTCGCCGCGAGCGCCGCTGAATCGGGTGCTTCGCACGCTGGCGCGCAGCACCCTCGTGGTCGGCTCCTCCCTGCACGCGGTCATCGTGGCCGAGGCACTCGGCGTACCCGCGCGCGCGGTGCGGGCGGTTGCGGAACCTGGGTTCAAGTACGAGGACTACTACCTCGCCACCGGTCGAGATCCGGATGAGGTCGTCGCGGCCGATGTCGAAGAAGCGTTGGAACGCGGGGGCGCTCCCGCGCCGGTGTGGGACCCCGGGCCGCTGCTCGAGGCGTTTCCGACCGAGCTGTGGACGGGGGGGCCAGTTCTAGACGGCCTCAACCGCATCGCGGAACGAACCCGAGAGGCTGCTGGGCGTTCGCGGCAGGACCCCCGAACAGGGGTGACGACAGGATGAACCGGGCGTAGCGTAGAAGTCGGGTTTCACGAATCGACGGGGAGAGGTCAATCGTGGGAAAGCATGTGCTCATCAGTCCGCGCCGACGCGTGCGGGCGTTCGTGCCCGCTGCGACGGCGCTCGCGCTCGGGATCGTCGTAGCGGGTGCCACCGCTGCACCGGCCATCGCGCACGGCCCCGGTGACGACAACGGGGGCGGCTGGCACGGCGGCGGCTCCGACGACGGCGGATGGGACGGTGGGGGAGACTGGGGTGGTTGGGGCGACAACCCCGACGATGCGCCGCCAGCTCCTGCTCCCGCCCCTCCGGCACCCGCTCCCGCCCCGCCCGCTCCCGCCCCGCCCGCGCCGGCTCCCGCTCCGCTTGCTCCGGCACCGCCGGCTCCCGCCCCGCCGGCCGAGGCGGCATCGGCACCTCAGGCGACCGCTGTCGTCACCCCCGCGGTCGCCCCTCTGCAGACGGTCGCAGTGGGCACCGTGACCAAGGCGCAAAAGTCGACGGCTTCCGCGTCGGACGAGATGGATACCGCCGCCATCGCAACGGGGGTGGCGCTCGCCGCCGCGTCCGGCTTCGGTGCCCTCCTGGTGCGGGCGCGGCGTGGTCGGTTGAGCTAGCCGGTTTGAGCGAGACTTCCGAATAGGATGGGGTGTAATCCCTCCGTTACTTTCTAGGGAGTTCCCGCATGCCCGCCATCGTCATCATCGGCGCCCAGTGGGGCGACGAAGGCAAGGGCAAGGCGACCGACCTGCTCAGCAGCCGGCTCGACTATGTCGTCAAGTTCAACGGCGGCAACAACGCCGGCCACACCGTCGTCATCGGCGACGAGAAGTACGCGCTGCACCTGCTGCCGTCCGGCATCCTGACGCCCGGCGTCGTGCCGGTGATCTCGAACGGTGTCGTCGTCGACATCGAGGTGCTGTTCGAAGAGCTCGACGCACTCAGCGCGCGCGGGGTGGATGTCTCGAGGCTCCTGGTGAGCGCGAACGCCCACGTCATCACCTCCTACCACCGCACCATCGACAAGGTCACGGAGCGGTTCCTCGGCAAGCGTCAGATCGGCACCACCGGCCGCGGCATCGGACCGGCGTACGCCGACAAGATCAACCGCGTCGGCATCCGTATCCAAGACCTGTTCGACGAGAACATCCTGCGCCAGAAGGTGGAGGGTGCCCTGCACCAGAAGAACCACCTGCTGGTGAAGATCTACAACCGTCGCGCGATCGCGGTGAACGAGGTCGTCGACGAGCTGCTGACCTACGCCGAGCGGCTGCGTCCGATGGTCGCCGACACCGCGCTGCTG